>JABDNZ010000244.1 GCA_013043565.1 Gemmatimonadota bacterium
GCCTCTCCGCCTCTCCATGGGTTATCAATACTCGTCCGAACTGAACTGTAGGGTGCCCCAGGGACGGACTGACTGTGTGGCGTTCTTGGATTTTCTGAATCGCAGCGTGAACCTCACCCTGGACACCGTCATCACCCCGCTGGCTGTGGGCCTTCACCTGACGTACACGAGCCGGCGGTCTTTTGTGGGGCAGCAAGAGGGATCCACACAGTTCCAGCTGGGGTTCTTCGGTCAGTTCCTGTTCGACTCGGGGACCTTCCTTCCGCCGTCCACGCCCGGGGGGTCCCGGGGGTTCTGAGGCGAGACGCCCCACATCTCCATTCAAACGCCCTGTTCAAAGAACCATCGTCTCCCATGACCCCTTTGGAAAGCCGAAGTCTGGTGAGAGGGGGGACCCTCCTTCTTGCACTTTCGATTCTCCGACTGGCGACAGGTTCGGCCGCTTCGGACCCACCGGTTTTGGCGGATGGAGATTCGAACCTCTACAGGTTGCTCGATGAAAGCATTCAGGTGAGAGATGAGGAGAGTCGAAGGAGCGCCCCTCTGGGGCCAGGCGAGACCGTGGACCCGAACCGGAGCACCGAAGAGGAGTTGGACCGCCTTCCCGGTATCGGTCCGGCAACGGCCAAGGCATGGGTGAAAACCCGGGAGCGGGAGGGTGGGTTCTGGGAATTGAAGGATCTTCTGGCCGTACCGGGCGTGGGACCGGCCACGTTGGAGAAGGTCACGCCCCATCTCGAGTTCTCCGCGGGAGTGTCTGGTACGGTGGGAGTTCGACGGCGGGGTCGAGACCTGGAGTCGAAGCGGGCCGGGGGTTCTTCGGGGCCAAGAAACCTACTTGATCGGGGCCCTCCGGCAGAACGTCCGGTCCGCATCGACATGAACCGGGCGTCACTGGCGGACCTCCAATCTCTACCGGGAATTGGGCCGACCCTTGCCGAGCGGATCATAGAAAACCGCCGAAAAGAAGGCTTTTTCCTGAAACCCGAGGATCTTCTCCGGGTCCGTGGCATCGGTCGGGCCACCCTCGACCGCATCCGAGAGCTCATCCTTCCCCCGGGCTAATTGCTTGACCCTTGCCTCCCGGGTTTCCTATGTTGGGTAACGAGAGGAAACGTTTGTTTACTTCCTGGGATTATCGAACTTCTTGAGTTTCTCTCTGACGCACAGGTATTGTTGAAAAGCTGTATCAACGAAGTGCGACATCCCGTCGAAGGGTGTGATTTCCGCCCCCGCAGCTATTGGGGCCCCCCGAAAGGGGTCCGGGACAGCTTTCTCTCGACCAACGGATCACCCGGGGTTCTGATCAAGAACTCCCCCTGTATCCCAGTCTCAACGGAAAACTCTAAGCGATGGCAACCAACGTCGTCCAAGATCGTCTAGGCGACCTCTTTGTGCGGGAAGGGCTGATCAATCAAGAACAGCTCGACCAAGCTCTCCATGAGGCGCAACAAACGAAAACCCGCATAGGGTTTGCGCTGGTGAAGCTCGGTTTTGTTGCGGAGGACCAGCTCACGCGGGCTCTCGCCAAGCAGTTCCGTGTTCCGGCCGTCGATCTGGATAAGGTCAAGGTCGAGGATAAGATCCTCCGCCTGGTCCCAGAAGAGGTTGCCATGAAACACAGGGTCCTCCCCCTCAGGAAGGTGGGCCGGACCCTCACGGTGGCCATGGCCAACCCCACGGACATGGGAGCCATCGATAACCTGAAGTTCATCACCCGATACGAGATCGAGCCGGTGATCGTCGGGGAATACACCCTCCAGAAGCATTTGGAGGAGTACTACGGTCTCGGCGAAACCAAGATGCAGGAGATGCTCGGCGACCTCCTGGACGAGGAAGTCGAGGTTCTGGAAGAGCAGGAAGAGGACTTCTCCGTGGCGGCGTTGGAGGCGGAGGTCGACAAGGCTCCTGTGGTGAAGTTCATCAACGGCCTCCTCACGGATGCTGTCCTCAAGGGCGTCTCCGACATCCACATCGAACCGTACGAGAAAGAAGTCAGGATCCGGTATCGGGTGGATGGGGCCCTCCAGGCCGTAATGAAGCCCCCGATGAAGATGAAGGCCGCCCTGACTTCCCGAATCAAGATCCTGGCGGACCTCAACATCGCGGAGCGGAGGGTGCCTCAGGATGGCCGGATCAAGCTCAAGCTGAAGAACCGGGTGGTGGACTTCCGGGTGTCCACGCTTCCGGTGATCTTCGGTGAGAAAATCGTGCTGAGAATCCTGGACAAGGGGAACCTCACCTTCGACCTGGCCGAGTTCGGATTCGAACCGAAGGCCAAAGAAGACTTCATGAGCGCCATAGCCAACCCCTATGGCATGGTGCTGGTGACGGGGCCCACCGGGTCCGGGAAGACCACGACTCTTTATTCGGCCCTGTCCAAAGTGAACAACGAGGACGTCAACATCATGACGGCCGAAGATCCTGTGGAGTACAACCTGCACGGGATCAACCAGGTTCAGGTTCGATCCGAGATCGGAATGTCCTTTGCCGCCAGTCTGCGGGCGTTCCTCAGGCAGGACCCCAACATCATCATGGTAGGTGAGATCCGGGATCTGGAGACCGGCGGGATCGCCATCAAAGCTTCTTTGACCGGCCATCTCGTCCTCTCTACCCTCCACACCAACGATGCCCCGTCCACTGTCACCCGCTTGATCGACATGGGCCTGGAGCCCTTCAACGTCGCCGCTGCCCTGAATCTGGTCACCGCCCAGCGATTGGTCAGGAGGATCTGCGGCAACTGTAGGGTGGAGGCGGAATACGACGATCAGGTCCTGGAGATGGCCAAGTTGCCGGACGGGTTCATTGAAAACGTGCCCCTCTACCGGGGCGAAGGTTGCGACAAGTGTGATGGGACGGGTTATAAGGGCCGTCAGGGCCTGTACGAGGTGATGGCCATGAATGCCAAGATCCGAAAGCTCATCATGCAAGAGGTTCCCACCGACGAGCTTCAGGCGGCGGCCATCGAGGATGGGATGCTCACCCTCCGGATGGACGGCCTGAAGAAGCTGGAGAAGGGGATCACCACCCTCGAAGAAGTGATGAAAGAAACGGCGGCTGGCTCCTGAGTCGGCCCAGGACCGCATACGACTACACGATCGCATACACGACTCCATGGGGCCACATAGGGAGCCCCTGGGTCCCACCACACGGAGCTGACCGCGAGCCATGGAAGCCCAAACTCCTCCCCAGGCCCCAACACAACCACCCCAAGAGTTGAGCCTTCGCTCTCTTCTTGGCGAGATGATCCAAAAGGGGGCCTCCGATTTGCACCTTACCGTTGGAGAACGCCCCAAGCTTCGGGTGGACGGAGACCTGGTCAACGCACAGTCGAAGCATGTGCTGAACCCCAAGGACACCCTCCAGCTTGCCTACTCGATTCTCACTGAGGCCCAGAAAAAGCGATTCGAGACAGAGGACGAGCTGGACTTCTCTTTCGGGGTCCAAAACCTCTCTCGATTTCGGGGGAACGTCTACAAACAACGGGGTTGTGTGGCCATGGCCATCCGACAGATCCCGTACGAAATCATATCTGTCGAACAGCTAGGCCTTCCGCCTGTCCTGAATCAACTCGCCGAGCGCCCGCGGGGCCTGATCCTCGTGACCGGGCCCACCGGTTCGGGTAAGTCCACGACCCTAGCGGCCATGGTGGACAAGATCAACCGAGAGCGGAAGAGCCATATCATCACAATCGAGGATCCCATCGAGTTCATCCATCGGCACAACGGATGTATGGTTAACCAGCGGGAGATCGGAGCGGACACACAGAGCTTCGCCGCAGCTTTGAAGTACGCCCTCCGTCAGGACCCGGATATCATCCTGGTGGGGGAAATGCGGGACCTCGAGACGATCGGGGCCGCCCTTACGATCGCCGAGACAGGGCATTTGGTCCTCGCTACGCTCCACACGAACTCTGCCGCCGAGTCCATCAACAGGATGATCGATGCATTTCCCTCCCACCAGCAGGGACAGATTCGGGCCCAGCTCGCCTTCGTGCTTGAGGGGGTAATCACACAAACCCTGCTCCCGAAAGCGAAGCGGAGGGGAAGAGTCGCAGCCGTGGAGGTGATGATCTGCACCCCGGCGATCCGGTCCGTTATCAGGGATGACAAGATCCACCAGATCTACTCCCTCATGCAGGCCGGGAAGAAGCACGGGATGCAGACGATGAATGATGCCCTCGCAAGCTTGTACATGCGGGCAGAAGTAACGCTGGAAGAAGCACTCAAACGGTCCTCCGATCCGACGGAGCTCCTC
>JABDNZ010000255.1 GCA_013043565.1 Gemmatimonadota bacterium
GGTCCAGAGCTACCGGGACCTCCCCATCCTCATGAACCAGTGGTCCAACGTGATGCGATGGGAGCTCAGGACGCGTCTGTTCCTGCGCACTTCCGAGTTCCTCTGGCAGGAAGGCCACACGGCCCACGCCACGGCCGATGAAGCCCAGGCCGAGACACTTCAGATGTTGGGCGTCTACCGGACCTTCATGGAGGATTGGGTGGCCATGCCCCCGGTCACCGGCTTCAAGTCCGAGTCGGAGAAGTTCGCCGGAGCGGTCCACAGTGTCGCTTGCGAGGCGCTGATGCAGGACAACAAGGCCCTCCAGGCCGGAACGTCCCACTTCCTGGGCCAGAATTTTTCAAAGCAATTCGACCTGAAGTTCCAGTCCGAAGCTGGCCAGGAGGAGTACGCCTGGAATACGTCCTGGGGTGTGAGCACCCGGTTGGTAGGGGGGATGGTCATGACCCATGGTGACGACGTCGGCATCATCGTCCCGCCGAAGCTGGCCCCATCCCAGGTGGTGATCGTCCCGATCTCCAGGAAGGAAGAGGAGCGAGTGGCGGTGAAGGAGAAGGCCGACCAACTCGCCGCACAACTGAAGGATCTCGGTGTCCGGGTGAAGGTGGACGGCCGGGATCACCTATCTCCCGGTGCGAAGTTCTGGGAGTGGGAAAGGAAGGGTGTTCCCTTCCGCTTGGAGGTCGGACCGAAAGACCTGGCAAAAGAACAGGCCGTTCTGGTGAGAAGGAAGACCTTTGGCGACGAGGACCGAAAAGAGTTCCTGCCCGAGGCCGATGCAGTGGGTGGCATGTCAGACCGGCTGGATGTGTTCCAAGCCAGCCTGCTTCAGGCTGCTCGGGACCGGCGTGAGGCCAACTCCCACCGGGGCGTGAACACCCTCGAGGAACTCCAGGAGATCATGGAGGGTGACGGTGGGTTCGTGTACGCTGGCTGGAACGGCGACCCGAAAGTAGAGGACATGGTGAAGGAGAAAACCAAGGCCACCATCCGCGTTATCCCTGACCCGGAATTCAAGACGGGCGATCCTCCGAGGAAGTGTATCGGGGGTGGTGACGCCAAGATGGAAGTGGTCTTCGCTAAAGCCTACTAGCGTTTCTTTCCGCCCATGACCAAAGAAACGTCCGGGGTTTCGCAGAGTGTGACCGCTTTCCCGCGGGTGGACGGGGCCCTCCACTGTGGTCCCTTTCACCTCAGGGAGCTGGCAAAGCGGTTCGGGACGCCCCTGTTCCTATACTCCATGGACTTCATTCGAAACCGATTCCGGGACGTGGAGACCGTCTTCGCCCCGGCGACCCCCCTTCTCGCATATTCCGTGAAGGCCAACGGTAACTTGGCGGTCCTAAACCGTCTGGCCGGCCTGGGCTCCGGGGCGGACATCGTCAGTGGTGGGGAGCTGTTCAGGGCCCTCAAAGCTGGAATCACTCCCGGAAAGATCCTTTTTGCCGGAGTGGGGAAAACCGACGAAGAGCTGATCGCCGGCCTGGATGCCCGCATCTATTCGTTCAACGTGGAGGCCATCGACGAGCTCCATCGCCTGGACGAGTTTGCCACCGAGCGGGGGGCCAGGGCCCCCTTTGGAGTCCGAATCAATCCCGACATCAAAGCTCCGACCCCCCACGAGTACACCCGGACCGGGCACGCGGAGACCAAATTCGGATTGCCGGTGCCCGTTGCAGTCGGTCTGTATCGATGGGCCGCCACCCGCCCACACCTCCGGCCCCGTGGCATCGACGTACACATCGGGTCTCAAATCTCCGAGCCGGCCCCCTATAAGAAGGCTCTTCGCAAGGTTCTGGAGGTGGTTCACCTCCTCAAGAAGGACGGAATCCCCCTGGAGTACGTGGATCTGGGTGGCGGGTATGGGATCCCGACCCATGACGAGGGAATGGACGTCAAGGCCCTCGCCGAGGCCCTTCTGCCAATCCTCGATGGGTCTGGCCTTCGGCTGGTCCTCGAACCCGGTCGTTTCCTTGTGGGGGAGGCGGGGGTTCTTCTCACACAGGTCAGGACCGTCAAACGGTCGGGGGAGAAGGTTTTCGTGATCACCGACGCCGGAATGACGGAGCTCCTTCGGCCGAGTCATTACGGTGGATACCATCCCGTTGAGCCGGTTGTGTCTTTTGAAAACCGGGAAGAGACCGTGGTGGACGTTGTTGGCCCCATCTGTGAGACGGGGGATTTTCTGGCCAGGGATCGCCCGATCCCGTTGCCCAAGGCTGGCGAGTACCTGGCCGTGGGGAACGCTGGGGCGTACGGTTTTGCCATGGCTTCCAACTACAATGCCCGGCCCCGGGCGGCGGAAGTCATGGTGGAGGGGGATGAGG
>JABDNZ010000258.1 GCA_013043565.1 Gemmatimonadota bacterium
GAGGACGGTTTCCTGAACATTCGTTGGGTCAGTCAGAACCCCGAGGTGGGCAGGATCGGTGCTCCCGGGACGGTGATTGGAGGGGGGGCCGGGTCCACCACCGTCATGGCTATTCTGGAGAGGGATACGGCACGAATCAGCGTCGAGGTAAGGCCAGGCCCACCAGCCCGGTTGACCCTGGTTCCGCCCTCTCTCCGACTCACCCCGGGAGAAGGGGGGCGGCTGGAGGTGAGTGTGACGGACGCCCAAGACAACCTCATTCTGGATCCGGGGCTGGAATGGAGTTCGAACGCCCCCGAAGTGGCGGAGGTGGACGCCGGTGGACTCGTGCGGGCCCGGACTCCCGGCGTTGCCGTGATTCGGGCTGAAACCGCCGATGTATGGAACCAGGTCACAGTGGAAGTCGGGGCCTCCCGTGAAAACGCCCCGCCGAGTCAACCTCCAGGCATTTCCTGCGCCGATCCAGTCATGGATGAGTTGGATCGTCTCGAATCGGCCATGGACGATCCCAATGCGTCCCAGCAAGAGCTGCGAGCCGGGGCTTTGGCATGTTGGAATCGGGGTGCGGCGTTGAGTGATTCAGAGAGAGCCTACGCGGCATGGCTCATCGGCCTCAACACGGTGAGCCTGGAGGGTTGCAGCCAGGATGCTATCCGGTGGTTGGACCGGGCGGTTCGGCTTGAACCCGAAAGTGATGCCTACAAAGTCGCCCGGGCCGCATGCGGCGGAGGCACGGGATGAGCATCCTGGGATTCGGTGACCGAACCGTTCGCATTTCCCTTTTTGCAATAACGGATGTAGGACGAACCAGAGGGCACAACGAGGATTGTTACCTGGTCGTTGATCTTTCCCCCCCTAACCCGACCCTCACTCCGAAGGTTCGTGAGCACACCTTGGGAGAAAAAGGCACCATTCTCGTCGTGGCGGATGGGATGGGCGGCGCTTCGGCAGGGGAGGTGGCCAGCCAGACGGCTACCCAGGTCATCTTCGATCGGATGGTCACGAACTGGGTACAGGACAGGCGCACGGATCTCAAGTCGTTCAACTCAGCCCTGGAGGAGGCGATTCAGGACGCAAACCAGGATATCCACCGCATGGCCATGGGCGAATCAGACCTCCAGGGAATGGGAACCACCCTGACCGCCGTAGGCGTTCTGGGGAAAGACCTGACCTTTGCTCAGGTGGGGGATTCCAGGGCATATCTTATAAGGGATGGCGAGATCGAGCAGATGACCAAAGACCAATCCCTGACCCGGCATCTGGTTGATGAGGGACAGATGACGGAGGCTGACGCAGAGATGAGCCCCGGGAAGAATATCATACTGCAAGCCCTGGGACCCCGTCCCTCGGTTGAGGTTGTTTTCACACACCGAAAGGCTCTGCGCGGGGACACCCTGGTCCTCTGTTCTGATGGATTGTCCGGGGTAATTCAGGAAGGAGAAATCCGGGATACAGTTGAAGGTTGCCAGGATCCGGCGGTCGCCTGTGAGGATCTGGTGGAGTTGGCCAACTCTCGTGGCGGGCCTGACAACGTGACGGTCATCGTGGCTCGTCTGGACGGCCCGGGGTTGAGGGAGTCCTGAGAGGGGGCAGCGCAATTTAATGGTCGGTGCTCGACTGACGGTTCTGACGGGGTTTATTGCGGGGACGCAGGCCACCCTACCCTATGGGGGCATCTCCCTGGGTCGGAACGAGGGTGTGGGCTTGCGCTTCGATCCCCAGCAAGATCTCCACGTCTCAGGCCGGCACGCAGCAATCAACTCCGACGAGGATGGATGGTTCATCCAGGACCTGGGTAGCCTCAATGGCACCTTCGTAAACGGGCATAGGATCTCGTTTCCGGTGCGCCTTCGGGACCAGGATCAGATCCAGCTGGGGGAGGGTGGCCCTCTCCTGGAGTTTCGAGTAGTGGCCGATGCCGCAGAGGTTCTTCCTCCCCCGGAACCCACCCAGCGTCACGCGATTCCCCAGCTCCCGGAGACCCATCCGGGCCAGGGAGCCACCCAACCCCCGGAGGTTCACCCGTTCCCGGAAGGCCCCCAAACCGGGGCGGGTTCGACGTCGGGTATCGAGCACAAGGCCCTCCCTCCAAAAGTTTGGCGGCCTGTGGCCCTCCTGTCGGCGGTGCTGGTGATAGCCATAGCGACCGCCGCCTACTCTCTTTGGGAGGGTCGCCGGTACCGGAATCAGGTCATGACGATGCAGGCACGAATCGACAGCATCCTGGATGCTAGTGCTGAGGCAGCGGGGGCTCTACAGGGTCGAATTCAGGGGCTTTCTGATGCCCTCTTGGAGTCTCGAGAGAACCTCGAAGCGGTCCACCGGGACCTGGGGACGGCTCAGGAGGCTGGAGATTCCGATGAGATACGGGCCCTTCGGGTTCAGCTCCAGGAAGCTCAAGCGGCCCTGGTCCGGCATCAATTGGCGGCCAACCTGGACTATGATGCCATCGAAGCGGAGAATCGGCAGGCGGTGGCGAAGGTGTTCGTCGATTTCGGTGAGGAGATCATCACCGCGACGGCTTTCTCCGTTCGCTCGGATGCCACTCTTATGACAAACCGTCATGTGGTAACCGGTACGTCAGGGAACAGTAGGCCACGCAGGATCGCCGTCCAATTCGCCGACTCCAGACAGGTATGGCCTGCCAGGGTCCTGGCGACCTCCAACTCCGTTGATCTCGCCTTATTGAAGATCGATAACATCGTGGGCGAGGTTCCGACGGTTTCAGGGTTCAACGATCTTCCGGGCTCCATTCAATCAGGGCAGGGAGTCGGAGTCATCGGGTTTCCATTGGGAGGCGCGGAACCATCCGGGGAGACGGGAGGGGTCGTTGCCCTGACCACTCTCACGGCCGGGATCGTGAGAGCTGTCACTCCGGATGTTCTGGAGGTGAACGGGTATGGGGTGGAGGGGTCAAGTGGGAGTCCCGTGTTCGACGGACAAGGAAAGGTGGTGGGGGTGCTGTTTGGGGGAAGGGTGGAGAATGGGGAGAGGACCCTCTTTGCGGTTCCGGCCGTGAGGGCCTTGGCGTTCCTGAGGGGCAATTCCTGAGGCAGGGCGACGGGGCCAACCGTTTGGTCCCGCCGCCCCTTCTCAACAAATCGCGGGGCTCCTAACGGCGATACTCCAGGTGGAGGCCCCCTCTGAATCCCGAAACCCCCACGGTGTTGCCGTTCCCTGCCCCGACATTACCGAACAGACCGTTGGCCTCAAACACGAGGGCCAGAGTCTGGTGGAGCGGATGCTTCAGGTCGACTCCCACCCTGAAGGTCGACCCTGCCGCTTCCAGGCTCCCGTCTCCCGTCTCGTCCCGGGGTGCTTCCGTCAGTCGCCGAAACTCGGCCTTCGGGATGAGCCTTGTTTGCCGGGCGATGGGGATCTCCAGCTTCGCCCCCAGGGCAAGGAGGTTGCCTTTGGGTAACCGCACCGCACCGATGGAAGTAGCCTCAATCTGGGGAGCGGATCGATAAGAGTCGTACATGTACAGGGTCAGTGTCGAGGACTGGAGACCCTGGTTCAGGGAACCATAGATGTGGACCTGGCTCCCCACCTCCCCCAGTCGGTCCCCGTCCAACTCATCCGCCTGCCGGGCGGCGAAGATCGCAGCAACCCGCAGATAACTTTGTGGGGCCACCGTCCCTTCCAACCCTGCCCTGATCCTGATCTCGCCCCCAGGTTTCCACTCACTGGTTTGGCCAACCAATGGGCTGTAAGCCAGGGAGTGGGTGTAGGAACCCGCAACCCCCAGGGCCATGTCCCCCACCGGGAAGGCTCCGATGAATCCGGCCCCGGCGCGACCGCCGCCTCCCAGCCGGGTTGTGGAAAACCCGATGACCTGGCTCGAGAGGGCCGTGAGGACCGCCTCTTCATCGATTTGCAGGGCTTCGATCCCGGTAGGTGCTACCGCCGTCGCAAGGAAGCTCACGCGGTCCGGGACCAGGTCCAGGACCAGCCGAGCTTCCGTGTCGATGATTCCCGAGACCTCCTGATCCTGGAGCCCCGCCGAGGGATTCCCGGTCAAGCTCACCCGAGTCGCCCCGGTGGAGAGGGTGAACAGAGCTTTGTTTCCAAGGTAGGTCGAGAAGGTCAGGGGGATGGTGAGCTCCGACACGTCGGTGTACGCCAGACCCGAGTCGAAGCTGTACTTCTCGTAAAGGAAGGCCCCATTCCCTCCGACCTGCGTCTGGGCGGAAGCCGGCATGACCAGGGAAAACAGTGCGATGGAGACTACAGTTGAGCGCATCATCGTGAGATCGTGATTATGATGGTGATGACAGCGTCGAGGAGCGGAAGGATCTGCGTGTCCTCAGGAACAAGGTCCACCGCCGTCGCCCCCGTACCGGCGTCGATGGTCGCCCTCTCGGGTTGGTGGGAAGCGATGTCCAGAATCGAACTGGCCAACGTGTTCGCCACCGCGTCGAAACCGGCTGAAGTTCCGGCGCCCGCTTCCGGTGTGTATGTCAGGCCGGCGACCTGGGCCTGACCCATTCCCACTCCGGCCGCGGTTCTCAACTTGACTTGAGCTTCCCCGTACTGTGGATCGGCCCTCACTGCTTCACCAAAGAACGCCGCCGCAGCCTCGAAATCTCCTAGGCTTTCGGATAGCAGGCCCCGGGAGAAGGCGAGGAAAGCAGTCAGGCTTCCGGGCTGGTTTTCGAGGATCCGCTGCCGTTCGGCGTCGCTGAGCTGATATCCCAGGTTCTCGGCGATGCGAATAGCAAGGCTTTTTTCCATGGAGAGGATGTCGTCCAACTCTCCCTCGGTGGAAAAGGGCTCGACCAGCTCACCGGTTTCCAGAACGATATTGCCTCCAAGTCGGGCTTGGGCGTCCCGGGGTACACTCACGGTCCCCAATACCATCCGTGAGGCCCGCATGAGGCGGCCGGTTCGGGCAGCGGTGGCCGGGTCGATGAGTTCCGGTGCCAACTCCAGCTCCTGGAGCAGGGCATCGAGTTGAACCCGTTCCACCAGAGGGAACCGTCGGAGTAGAGCCAGGTCGGTCGTGAGCATGTGGGCCAAGCCCACCGATAAAGCCTGGTAGTTGGGGTCGCCGTCTACGATGAACGGAAGGACCCCCACGGTCTCCGGTTCGGCAGGGGCGAGGCCTTGCTCATTCTGGACCGCTTCTCGAGCCGTGGCCCTGGCCTTGAGTTGAAGGGCCACCACCCTTCTTCCTTCCACCCCCTGGGCACCAGGGACGTCCCCATGCTCCGCCAGAAAACTCACGTAGAGGTTCAGAGCCGCATCGTACTCGCCGGCTTCCTCCAGGCACTGCCCAATAATGATGGGCCCGGTGGGGTCATTGGGGATGAGGGCCCTTCCGCGCCGGGCAGCGATAACCGCTTCATCGCATTGGGCGGACGATGCCAGGGCGGACGCTAGGAGAAAGTGAAGGTTCCCGTCGTCAGGGGTCCGGCCAGCTCTTTCCCGCAAGGCGGGGATGTCATCCGTCCGCACCGGCCTGGGGCTAACCGTCGCACATCCGGAAACGGCGAGAACCGACCAGGTCAACAAGCCTCTTACGGTGAATACTTTACCGGTCATGGAGTCCTCCAAAAGGAGACTTAAAGAGCGCCGCGGGTTTCGACTCCGTACTGTTCCAGCATCTGCCGCCCTTCGATGTGCTGGGGGAAATCGGAGGCCAACTGCCGGAGAAGCTCCACCATGCCCTCCATGTCGCCCCGTTCCTCACGTCTCAAGGCTCGGGAATACAGCTGTATGGCCTCTGCCGGGTAGTCCAAAGACTGTCGTTCTTGGACCACCGGTTCCGGTAGCGGGGGGAGGTTTGCGGACTCGACGATTTTGATCCCCAGTTCCACGACCATGTCCAGGAGCTTCTCCCTGTCGTCCTGAACCTTCGCGGCGGTCTCCACAAGGATCTCACCTGTTTCTACGTCATCGATCCTGGCGTCCAACCGGACCGTTCCGTTGGCATCGATGAAGCTACCCACGACCATGTATCTGGCCTGCACCAGCCGTCCGACCGTGGCTGTGGTTTCAGAGTCGATGTAACCGGATTGGGCCAACTCCAACTCTTCGATAATCTCCCTGATTCGACTCCGCTCCACCAAGCGGAGGCCGGAGTTCAGGGAGAGCTCGGTTATCAACATCTGTTGGAGTCCGATGCCCAGAGCCTCATAGTCCCAGGGATCGGAACCGAAGGACCCGCCGTTCGAGAAAGGCCAGACCGCTATTCCTGGCAGATTCTCGGTTTCCTGTTGCTGGGCCACGGGGAGGGCCGGTGGGTCTCCGACTTGGTTCCGGTCATCGGCCGGTCGCATGTTCCCGGGGACGCCTGATTGGGAGGCGCCAGAAGCGCACCCAAGAGAAAGCAGGATAAGGGAAAAGAGCGTAGGAACGGAGAATCGAAGGGGGACTCCGCGTTTCATGGTTTGACCTCCAGGCGTTCAGGCCCCGGGCACGAGAGTATTCCCGTGGTTTGTGGTATTGCAGAGGGCCGGTCTCCTGACTCCAAAGATGTTCCTTGGGCTTTGATGTGCAAGCC
>JABDNZ010000262.1 GCA_013043565.1 Gemmatimonadota bacterium
GGTCCACCCCGTCCTGGAGGTCCTCCAGGGACATTCCGGTCACGAAGGTCAGGTAACTCGGCACCAGAGGGAGAACACACGGGGAGAGGAATGACAAAACCCCGGCCCCGAAGGCTATGAGGATTCCAACGGACTCGGTCAACTGGTCTCTCCTCCCACCTCGTAGCTCCCTTCGTCCTCAGACTCAGGCGAATCAGGGTCCTCCAACATCTTCCTCGCACGCCTGGCCTGGAGGAACGCCCTCACCCCCAACACGATTCCGAACCATCCCGCCACCGTCGCGACAACCCAGCCCACGACGACAGGGAAGAACCCGGCGATCAACGCAATGAGCAGGACCAGGCCCGCAACAGTGCCGAGGACGGTTCGGTCCTCCCGGCCGAGAGTTCGATGGCCCGCGATGGCATCCCCGAGGCTGGACCCGGCCCTCACCAGGTCAGGGACGCCCCAGGGCGCCGTAGCCCCGGTTCCCGCTCTAAGGCGCTCGAGGCGCTCCCTCAGGGTTCGCCCCGGATCCAGCGTGGCCTTGGCCGGCTCCTCCCTCTCCTCGGCGCTCGGGAGGGAAAGGCTGATCTGGGAAGCCAAACGAGGCGGGAGAACGATCTCGGTGGCCGAAGTCAGATCGGCCAGGTAGAGGCCCTCCATCTGTCCCGCCAGTCGCTCGTCCAGGACTCCCACGTCGATCTCCCAATTCCCCAGCAGGCTGGCCGAGTTCATGTTGCTGGATCCGACCCTGGACCAGATACCATCGGCCACCATGGTCTTGGCGTGAATCATGGGGCCTTGCCATTCGAAAAGCCGAACCCCGGCTTCCAGCAGGCCCCGATACCCGCCTCGAGAAAGGCTGCCTACCAGGGGCCAGTTGTTATGGGCCGGCAGGAGGATCCGCACGTCCACCCCGTCCCGGGCCGCGGCGGTGAGGGCTTCTGCCATGGGAAAGGGTGCGACGAAGTAAGGGTCCGTGATCCAGATCCGCTCCCGGGCCGAGGCAGCGATGAGCTGAGTCTCCCGGTACACGCGAGACCTCCACGGCTCCCCCTCGATGATCCAGACGGGGGTTTCACCCACGGGATCGATCTCCTCCGGGTCCCGGTGGGCCCGTTCGGAAACCGGATCCCCGATCTGCCCCCAGATGCGCTCGAAAGCCCCGGCGCAGACGGCGGCGGCCGGACCCATGATTTCCACACCCGTGTCACGCCATGGCGGGTTCTTCCCATCCCCCGCCCATTCCTCTCCGACGCAGAACCCCCCGATGAAGGCGACGGCTCCGTCCACACAGACCATCTTCCTGTGGTCCCGCTGGAGGATCCCGAAGGGATTCCGGATGGACGGCGGGTTGAAGGCCCTCACCTGGACACCGGCTTCCTTGAAGGGCTTCCAATACCGGCGCCCGGTGGCCCAGGATCCCATCCAGTCGTAAAGGACGCGAACCTCGACACCCTCCTTGGCCTTCCTCACCAGCGCATCCCTGAACACCCTGCCCACCCGGTCATCCCGAAGGATGTAGTTCTCGAAGTGGACAAAAACCTCAGCCCGGTCGATGGCCTCGATCCATGCGTCGAAGGTGTACGGACCATCGAACTGGAGAAGGAGGGCGTTCCCCTCCACACGGGAGGCTCCCGTGGCTCTCTTCAGAACCCAATCGGGAAGCTCCCTTCGGAGACCTGGTACGGTGCTCCGGTCCGGTAGGAGGTCCGGTGTACTCATTGCCTGTCAAAGCTCAATCGTGCCGGCCTTCCGGGCAACCTTCTAGCGGGGGGTGACGTTAAAGAGGGAAAACAGGGGCCAGGCTGGTTCGACATGGAGGAGGTGCTACCCTAGGCGAAAAATCGGTAGCCGAGAAGCTTGTAGACGAGTTTGGCCGCGAGAAAGTCGGGGGCCGGCATTCCGGGTATGGGGGCAAGCTCCACCACGTCGCACGCCAGGACCCGCCTCTCCTTGAAAACCCTCCTGAGGAACCGAAGGGTACGATACCAGTCTCCCCCCCCCGGTTCGGGGGTGCCCGTAGCCGGCATCAGAGACGGATCGAGGAAGTCCACGTCGAAGGTGATGTACACCGGATCTCCCAAGGCATCCAGGGCCCGGTCCATCCATGCATCGTCATCCCACATCTCGTCGGCGAAAAGGAGCGTGACCCCGGCTGTGGACTCGGCTATCTCCACTTCTTCCTTGCTGATTCCACGGATCCCGACTCCCACCAGATCCGCCTCGTCGAGCACACGGCGCATGGCCGAGGCATGGGAAGCGGAGGTCCCTTCGTACGTGGCCCTCAGATCGGCATGGGCGTCTAGCTGGAGGACGGAGATGCGGCTGTCGGCCCGGGCGGCCACCGCTCGAATCGCAGGGGCGGAGATGGAGTGCTCCCCCCCCAACATCATGAGGAATCGGTCCCGGGAAGCGTCCAATACCTTCCCGTAGGCCTCCTCGAGCTCCTCCATGGCAGGCTCGGCTCCGGCCCGGGTCAGTTCGAGGGCCGGGAGGGTGTGAATCCCCACCGTGGAGGGATCAGCCCTCAACTCCTGGTCCCATAGCTCCACATAGCGAGATGCATGGAGGATCGCACCGGGCCCGGCCTGGGTTCCTCCTCCCCAACTCGTCGTCGACTCGTAGGGAACAGGGAGAATCACGGCCCGGGCTTCATCAAATGCCGAAGCTTCCTCATCCAAACCCAAGAAGGAACCGGGGAGTCCCCAGGGAAGGTCCAGCCTATCGACGGGCCCAGCGGCCTCCCGGCCCCCCGGGGGTACCGGGCCGTCCGGTCTGGGGGAAGGACCAGCCCGGTCTCTTCCGCCGCCTCTCCCTCTCGCGTCTTCGGATCTGCGGTTGGGCATCAGGAGTCCAGAGTAATGAATCGGTCCTGCTAGACCGTCTCGATGGGACAGGTCAGTCCGTCGTCGGGCAGTTCAACGCCGGCCTCCTGGCAGGGGCGGCACAAACCGTAAATCTCGAGCTTATGGCGAATGGGGCGAAAGCCATGCTCCTGAGTGACCTCGGCTTTCACCTCCTGAACCTCCCAACTGTCGAACTCGATCACCCTTCCGCACTCCAGGCAGATCAGGTGTTCGAAAGCTGATCCCCGGGAGAGGCGTTGCTCATACCTCTTGAACCCCTCCCCAAAATCATGCACCACGACCAAGCGGCTCCTCACCAGCAGATCCAACGTCCTGTAGATCGTGGCTTTCCCGATTCGGTCCCCTTCGGACCGAAGTCGGCTTTCAATGTCCTCGACCGAAAGGTGTTCGGCGGAGGTGAAAACGACCTGAGCTACGGCTTCCCGCTGGTGGGTGACAGGCAGGCCCTGCTCTTTCAGATACCGTCGAAACAGCCGAAGGGACGGAGACATCTCGATCATGTCATTCACTCAGCTCCCCGCCGATCCTTCCGGAGGTTCCTTCCAACCATGCTCTGTGAGGAGCGCCCGGAATTTGTCGGAATCTCCTCCGATTCCCACTTCCCGGGGAACACCGAGCTGAAGATCGCTCCTGCGGACGACCCCGTCCATGATGGAGGGAAGCCTCTCGCGAGAAGCGGATCCTTCCGACATGAACTCCGGCTCGAACACCATGCCCCTCCCGGTCATCTCCGCCACGTATCTACCCGTGACCAACGTCCTCAGGGTCCCCGCGTCCTCCAGACAACTGACCGCAACCAAGCCCCACTCCTTTCGACCCTTCACAAGGGGGGGAAAGATCCAGATGCGGTCCACGGACCCAGGATCGATCCTCTTGGCCAGCAAGGACAGCAGGCGGCCAAGGGCTTCCGGTACCGGGGACTCCGGCCTCGCCGCTCTGATGGGGTTCTTTGCCTCAAACATCCCCTCTCCCTTGTCGTATGGCTCCCCGGACAGCCTCCAGCACCTCTTCCCTCACCTGGCCAAGGGGTCGTTCAACGAGGGCTCCCGAAGCCTTCACATGCCCACCTCCCCCAAACCTGCGGGCCAGGGCGTTCACGTCCACGGCACCGTTGGATCGAAAAGAAACCTTGGTGAACCCTTTGACGGTTTCTCTGAAGAGGAGGCCCACCTCCACACCCTGGATGTCCCTGGGATAGTCAACCAACCCCTCGATGTCGTCGGCGGTGGCTCCTGTCTCTTCGAAAGCCCCGCCTGGGACCGTCATCCATGCCAAGGTCCCGTCCGGATCCACTTCCAGTTCCCCGAGAGCCGCGTGGAGTAGGCGCAGCTTTCTCAACGGTGCGTTCCCGTACGTTAGCCGAAAAAGGGCCTCCGGTTCCGCCCCCTTTTCAAGCAGGAAAGCCACGATCCGATGGGCATCGGCCGAGGTGTTTCCAAACCGAAATCCCCCGGTATCCGTCAGTATCGCAACGTACAGACCCCTGACCGCATCCCGGGGCCAGGGCCCCCCTGCTGCCATCAAAAGGTCGAACACGAGCTCTCCGGTGGCGCACGCCGCCGGATCCCGCAAAGAGATTCCAGGGACAGGCGACGGGCCCGGAGGGTGGTGGTCGATGACGATCGTCGGAGTACTCTCGATCAATCCTGATACTCCACCGATCCTCGGAACCTCCCCGGTGTCGAGCACGACGGCCAGATCTGCAGCCCCGGCCCAGTCCTTCCCGGCATCACTTCCCATGTCCATCACCCAGGATCGATCCGGAAGCAAGAAACCGAGGGGCTCCGGGAAGGGTGTCGGGTTGATGATCCTGACTTTTTTCCCCCTTTCAAGGAGCCAGGCGGCCAACCCGACCTCGCTCCCGGCTCCGTCCCCGTCCGCATTGATATGGGTGGTGAGGAGAATCCGTTCCGCCTCGTCGAGAGCCCCTAGGGCCTCCTCGACGGGGCGTAGGCGAGATCGGGGGGTTTCGTAGGTCATGAGCTGGAGAAGGTTAGAGACAAGCGTTTCCCATCGTCAAGCAGAGATTGGCCCTATCCCGGCATTACCTTTCTGACCTTTGCCCACGTGGACGCCAGGTGAATCCACAAGGGAGCCGTTCGGCCCTCCACCTGAGCTTGCTCAAGGGCCCCCATCAGGGCACGGGGGGTGTTCTCGTGGACCGGCACTCGGACCCAGGCACCGCCGACCTCCCTCAGGCTGTGAGCGTCGGATCCGGCGCCTTTCACCTTTCCATGGGCATCGGCCAGGGCCAGGGCCGGTTCGTTCAGACGACCCGGATGGAGCCTGGCGTTGAACACTTCGATGACGTCTACGTCCGGAGCCAGGGCTTCGGCGTGTCTCCCGCCGCCGCCTTTTCCCGGAGCATACGGGTGTGGAAGGTAGACCAATCCCCCGTCATTCCGGATCAGGTCGCATGTTTCCCGGGCCGGGGTCCCCTTGGGGATCTCCCTCGTCAGGTAAAGACCGATGAGGTCGAATCCTTCTCGAGTCTTTACCTCCTCACCTGGGATGATCCGGTCCGGATACCGCTCGTACATGTCCAGCGCGATCCCCAGCCGGTTGTGGTCGGTGATGGCGATCCTATCGAGTCCTCTCTCCAGTGCCCGGTCCAGGAGAGCTTCCGGATCCGATAGGGAGTCGAAAGAGCCCATGGTGTGGTTGTGGAGGTCCACCCGCATCTCTGCGCCCGGATCTGCGGTCACGTCACCTCCTCCTTCCGAGCGCGAGCCCGAAGGAGATCGAGCAAGGCGAGGGCCCGGAGCTCCAGGTCTTCAGTCGTGCTCCCGTTCTCCAACACGTAGTCGACCCGGGGAATCTTCTCTTCCACCGGGATCTGGGCTCCCATGATCCGGGACGCCTCTTCCGGGTCCAGACCCCGATCCTCAGTGAGGCGTCGAAGGCATACCTCCCGAGGAGCCACCACCAAAACGACCACCCCGAACCCCCCCTCCAGTCCGGCCTCGAAAAGCAAAGGGATCTCAGCCACGACCAGTCTGGATCCCTCCTCCTGCTCGCGGCTGAACCACTCCTTACGCCTGGCCTCGATGAGTGGGTGGAGGATCTCTTCCAGTCGAAGCCGTTTTGCCTCATCCCTGAACACCCGGTCTCTCAGGGCATCCCGATCCAGCCCACCGTCCACTCTCAAGACCTCTGGGCCGAACTCCTCCACCACCCGACTCAAACCTCGTGTGCCCGGGGCTACCACCTTTCTTGCCAGGTCGTCGGCCCGAATTACAGGTACGCCCGCTCGGGACCAGATCGTCGCCACGGTCGTCTTGCCGGAAGCTACGTTCCCTGTAAGGCCGACTGTCAACATGGCTGATAGCTCCTCCCTGGCATCCGATGGTCTAACGGAACCCAGCAAGGTCAGGGCGGGGGTTCTCCACTCCTTCCCCATCCACGACATTGTACGTGCAGGGACGTGGCGCCCACGACCGAGCCCGCTTGGACCCAAAGAAGCTGACGCCGTGAGGCCCATTCGCCAAGGTGAGAGGAACGGGATGGAAGAAGCTCGAACCGGCTTCAAACGAAAGACCTTCATCGTTTGGATCGTGGTCGTGGCAGTGGTCCTCACGCTTTACCTGACCAACCAGGATCGCTTCGATGTGAACTGGATCAGGGGAGTGGTTCACGACAACCGCTTCCTCATCATCCCCTTTTACCTCCTGCTCCTGTCACTTCTGGGCCTCACCTTCATTCCGTCGACCCCCTTCGCTATCGCCGGCGTGGTCCTCTTCGATCCTACCCTGGCCTACTTCCTGAACCTCTTGGGGATCGTCTCCTCGTCGACGATCGTCTACCACTTCGCCGGGTTCCTCGGCCTCAGGGAAGCTTTCGAAACCAAGTACCCTGAGAAATTGAGTAAGGTGCGGAACGCTCTGGACCGGAAGGAGCTTCCCATCATCATCGGCTGGAGCTTTTTTCCGGTGGTGCCCACGGATCTGATCATTTACGTGGCAAGCACGCTGAAGATCCCCCTTTGGAAGTGTCTCCTGGGGGTTCTCATAGGGGAAGGCGCCCTCAACGCCTTCTATATCTTCTCCGTCGGCGCCGCGATGTAAACAATCTCGTCGTAACCAACCTCAACCCTTTAGGAAAGCCGAAAAAAAGCCAAGTGAAAAGGCCCTCCCGTTCGGGAGAGCCTCGGTCGAGCCAGGCACTCCGCCTCCGGGATGCCCCGGAGCCGGAGGAAGAGAGAGGAGATCGTTATCGACGGCCCCGACGACTCTGTCTCATGACCAACTGAGTGAGGTCGTCGGCGGTACCGACCTCCTTGTCCGGACCATTGGACACCACCAGGAGTTCATCACGAATGAGTTGGAGCGTGTAAGGGCCTCCCCATGCGTCGGTCCTCGCACCGCCAAAGAACTGTCTTTCCATCCAGCGATTGAACCGCTCGCCCGGATCCGGCAGGGTGCTTCCCTGCTCGATCACGGTCTGAAGTTCCCTGACGATCCGGTCCATTTCACCCTTTGTCTGCCAGATGAAAACCGGATTGATCACGGGCTCGAGGGTGTCCACCACCACCGGGCGGGTTTGGGGGAAATACAGCGCCGCACCGAGGAGAATGAGCAGAAAAAAGACGATCTTGTACAACCAACTACCCTCCATCCCTTCGCAAGGGCGAACCGATCCCGATCCGAGAGCGAGGGAGCGCTCCCGGCCTGGGCCTACCCCAACTTAGATCTGAGACAACCGGTGAACAACGATCATGACCGTCGCAGCCGGAGTGGAATCGAGACGATCGCGGATCCCTGACGGTGGAAGGGAGTAGTGGGGTGGGACACGCACCCTTGATCAGGAGACCCTGTGGCAAACCGCCTGGCGACCGAGACCAGTCCCTACCTCCAACAACACTCCGAGAACCCGGTGGATTGGTTTCCATGGGGTGACGAAGCCCTCGCAAGAGCACGTTCGGAGGACAAGCCTATCCTCCTCTCCATCGGGTATTCGGCCTGCCATTGGTGCCACGTCATGGAGAGAGAGTCCTTCGAAGACCCGGAGACCGCCGCCCTGATGAACGAGAAATACGTGAACATCAAGGTGGATCGGGAAGAGCGCCCCGACCTGGACTCCATTTACATGAGGGCCCTGCAAGTCTCCACGGGTCGGGGGGGGTGGCCCCTCACCGCCTTCCTCACGCCCGACGGTCGTTTCTTCTACGGAGGGACCTACTTCCCGCCAGCGCCTCGGGCCGGAATGCCATCCTTCAAACAGGTCCTTGCCACCATCGAAAACGCCTACCGGACACGGCGACAGGAAATCGAAGAAGGGTCCGACAAACTCCTGGCTGTCCTGGCGGGGATCCCGCCTTCGGAAACTCGTTCACGGGGCGAGGGAGACGAGGGGTTGCTCCATGAGAGGGGCCCGGGAATCCTGGATCATGCGGCTCGGTACCTGGCAGGCCAGTTCGATCCTGCCCACGGGGGATTCGGGCCGGCGCCGAAGTTCCCCCAACCGGACACCCTGGAGCTCCTCCTCCGCCATTTCGCGAGGAGCGGAGATCGGCGACCCCTCGACATGGTTCTGACCACCCTCCGGTTCATGGGCAGAGGGGGGATACGTGACCACCTGGGAGGAGGATTCCACAGGTATTCGGTGGACGACCGCTGGCTCGCGCCCCACTTCGAAAAGATGCTTTACGACAATGGTCTGCTGGCCCGGGTTTACCTGCATGCTTTCCAGATTACCGGGGATCAGGAGATGAGGGATGTCGTCACATCTACCCTGGACTATGTTCTCGCCGACCTTCGGGACCCGGCAGGTGGGTTCTACTCTGCCCGGGACGCGGATTCGGAGGGAGAAGAGGGCCTCTTCTACCTGTGGCGACCGGAGGAGGTCCGCTCCGTATTGGAGGACGCTGAGGCGGACCTGTTCTGCCGGGTCTACGACGTGACGGACAGTGGCAATTTCGAAGGACGGAACATCCTCCACCTCTCCCGGAGCTTGGACTCTCTCTCCGAAACGGAGGGAGTCTCGGCCCGAGAGCTCGGGGGTCGGTTGGAGCGAAGCAGAGATACGTTGCGTACCGAGCGGGACCGCAGGGAGGCTCCCTTCCGGGACGAAAAAGTCCTGGTGGCCTGGAACAGCTTCGTCCTCAGAACCCTTGCTGAAGCTGCACCTGCCCTGAACCGTCCCGATTACCTCGATGCAGCGAGAACGAACGCCGAGTTCCTCCTGGAATCCCTCCGTGACCAGGGCCGGCTGAGGCGGAGCTGGAAGAACGGGCAAAGCAAGATCCTGGCCTTTTTGGAGGATTACGCCGGCCTGGGGAATGCCCTTCTCACTCTCTATGAGGCCACTCTCGATCCACGTTGGCTCGCAGAGGGTCGGGAGCTGGCAGGACAGGTGATCGACTTGTTCTGGGAGGAGGAGGAAGGGGTTTTCTTCGACTCCCCCAAGGACGGGGAAAAGCTCGTCGTCCGGCCGCGGGAGGCCATGGACAACGCAACTCCCTCAGGGAATTCCCTCGCGATCGAGCTCCTCCTGAGGAC
>JABDNZ010000263.1 GCA_013043565.1 Gemmatimonadota bacterium
CCCCTGGACGGCTTGAGTCTCCTGCCTCTGATCGACGGAGAACTGCAGGAGCGTTCGAAGCCCATCGGATTCTGGCAGTATCCCGAGCCCGGGAAACTCGTGCCGGGGGCTGAATGGATGGCGGAACTGCTCGAGGCCCAGGATGCTGATCCGGAAGCCGTCCCAGACCCGGCTCGCCTTCATCTCGATGCTGGGAATCTGAGTCGAGAGTACCCTGAAGACGTGTTCCCCGGACACGCAGCCTGGCTCGATTGGCCATGGAAGCTCCACCGAATCGAGAACGAGGCGGAGGAGGTGGTGCTGGAACTCTACCACCTCGGGGAGGATCCAGACGAAGCCAACAATCTCCTGGCCGAGCAAAGGACGAGGGTCGAGTCCATGGCTGCCGAACTCTCGGTTTGGCAGAGGTCGGTTCTGCAGAGCCTAAACGGCCGGGATTACTCCTGACGGCCCGGTGGGCCTGAGAGGGACCGGGTGAGGCGACTTGATGGGAGGGGAAACCATGGAATGGCTGGGAGACTTCTGGGCCTGGGCCTGGGCACGGCACCATAACCCCCTGAGCTGGTATATCCGGCCGCTGTTCGTGCTGCCGTTTTGCTACTTTGCTTACAAGAAGAGCGTAACCGGGGTGTTGCTGACGGTGGTGGGCGTTCTATCCAGCATGTTCTGGTTCCCAGCACCGTCCGAGGCAGACCCCCGGGCGGCTGAGTTCCTGGCCATGGAGCAGCAGTATGTGACGGGTGGGTGGAGCTGGACGAAGACGGCCATGACTCTACTCGTGCCCGTCTGGTTCGTCCTCCTTGCGGGGGCATTCTGGCGAAAGTCATGGATTGTAGGGATCATGGTGATCAACGTCGGGGCCGCCCTGAAGGTCGTTTGGAGTTTTTACTTCGGCGGCGACACGGCGTGGAGCATCATTCCACCGGTCGTTATCGGTGCAATTGTCTGTAATGGGGTGTTGTTCTACCTGCTTCGACGCAGGCGGGGCGCTACCTCGAGCACTTAGGAGAAACCCATGCCGTTGTGGATAACCTTGATCATTCTCACGGTGTTGTTCACCGGAGGTGTCTGGGGCTCGATCATACTTTTCGGCCTTTTCAAGAATCGGGCGCTGAAACTCCAGGCTTCCAGCGGCGACGATCCGCGCATTGACGAGCTGAGAGAGGACCATCACCAGCTCGAGGCCCGACTCCAGCGACTCGAAGAGGAGATCGGCTTTTTCCGAGAACTCCAAAAGCCGGAAGATCCCACTCGGCTTCCAAAGCCTGGAGAAAGCGGTCCCGAGTTGTGAGCTGACGGCTCGGAGCCTTCCTGCCCTGACGGGATTCTTGTCTCTCCCTCCGCCCTAGACTGAGGTCTCAGCCCCCCGAACACCTATCTGCGGATTCCGCAGAGCGTCTGCTGAATTCGCACCCCCCCTTGGGACACCAGGGCTGCCCAAAGCCCTGAAAACACTGGCTTTCCTTCGTGGCACCCGTCCTGCCTATGGGCTCTCCAGGTGGACCGTACTGGCTAGGGACTCGAAGTAGGGCGATTTGGAGGCGCCTCACTTCTGAATCAGGAGACTGCCGAGATGAGAAGAATGAATGCGAAAGCGACGAGCATCCTGGCGTTGATGGCGGCTCTCTGCGCAGCGGGGTCGGCGGGGTGTTCGGACGAACTCAACAGCACCGGCCTCGACGGTGGCGACATCGAAGATCAGGACACCATTCCGCTGACGAGCAGCTATGCCCTCGTCGGCACGAACCAGACTGCCTGCTACGACGACCGGAATCAGATTCCCTGCCCGGTCGGGGGCCAGGCGTTTCACGGTCAAGATGCCCAGCATGCCAGCAACCAACCGTCCTATCTCCTCAGCGCCGACGGCTTGACGGTCCGGGACCAGGTAACGGGACTCACCTGGCAGAGGTCCCCGGATACCAATGGGGATGGAGAGATCGGCGCTTACGACAAACTGACCTGGGCGGAAGCTCAGGCCCTTCCTAACGCCCTGAACGCAGAGAATTTCGGTGGATACTCGGACTGGCGCCTCCCGACGATCAAAGAGCTCTACTCCTTGATCGTTTTCACGGGCATCGATCCCAGCGGGTGGAACGGAGATGCCTCTGATCTGGTTCCCTTCATCGACACCGACAACTTCGACTTCGCGTACGGGGACGAGAGCGCGGGGGAGCGCATCATCGATTCCCAGTATGCCTCGAGCAGCCTCTACGTAGATGGCAGCATTTATTCCCAACTCCTCTTCGGCGTCAACTTCGCCGACGGACGAATCAAGGGATACGGCATGTCCATGCCTGGGGGTCGGGAGAAGACCTTTTTTGTGGCCTGTGTTCGGGGCAACCCGGGCTATGGCACCAACGATTTCATGGACCACGGAGACGGTACCGTCACCGACCGGGCCACCGGTCTAATGTGGGCCAGGGACGACAGCGGCAGCGATGCGCCCAGAGGCATGAACTGGGAAGATGCCCTGGCCTGGGTGGAGGGTTTGAAGGCGGATGGTTACCTGGGGCACACCGACTGGCGGATGCCCGACGTAAAGGAGCTGCAGAGCATCCTGGACTATGGGCGGTCTCCGTCTACCACGGGTTCCGCTGCCATCGATCCGGTGTTCAATGCCACTGCGATCATGAACGAAGGTGGCCAGGAGGACTATCCCTCCTACTGGAGCAGCACCACCCACGCCCACTTCCTCGGCGGCTCGAACGCAGCTTACGTGTCATTTGGGCGGGCGATGGGATATATGGGTGGCTCCTGGATGGACGTCCATGGGGCCGGGGCGCAGCGGAGTGATCCCAAGGCGGGTGACCCAGGCGACTATCCCACGGGCCACGGTCCCCAAGGTGACGCGATACGCATCTACAACTTTGTCCGGGTCGTCCGGGACGGGTCATGACTTCCCTCCCATCCCCGGCGCCTGCGAGTCCACACCGAGGTGCGGGGTGGACT
>JABDNZ010000265.1 GCA_013043565.1 Gemmatimonadota bacterium
GGGAGGCCCCTCCTCTCCATGCCCGGGTGAAGCCCAAGGCACGTCTCAGTCCGGTGATCATGACGGGAACGTATCGGTTTTCCAATTCCCTCCGCCACCCACTACCTTTCCCGAGAGAACATGGATCACATGAACCTTCTGCCGAGAGAAACCGATGACTAGACGTGCCGTACTCCTTCTTTCGCTCCTCGGCCTCGCATGCCAGGGCCCTCCCTCTTCCGTCCAGGCGCCTTTGACTCGAGAAGCCATCAACTCTCAGCTCCCCACCCGCCCCTACTCCCAAGCAATGAGGGTCGGTACCACGTTCTACTTTTCGGGGAAGCTCGGAGTTACGGAGGAGACCCTGGAAATGGAGGAGGGGCGCATCGAAGCTGAGACTCGGAACATCATGGAGAGCTTCCGCGCGCTATTCCAGGAGGTCGGAGTGGAGTTTTCCGATGTCGTCCAGGGAACCGTCTATCTATCTGACGTGAGCTACTACGGCGGTATGAATCAGGTGTACGGAGAGTATTTCCCGGAGAACCCTCCTGCCCGGGAGTGCATTGCCGCCGGCCAGATTCTCAGTGACGGTTTGGTGGAGATCAGTTTCGTCGCGGTGGTCCCGGAGTGAGAGCGACGGGACCTTCCTTCCAGGAGGACGGCCCGACATGAGACGAAGGTCGTTCCTTTCCCTCCTGGGCGGCACCGCCCTGGCCTGGCCGAAAGCCCTGAACGCCATTTCTCGCGATCTCCAGGCCGGGGGTGGCCCCCAGGACGAGGCCTTTTGGGCCCGGGTGAGGGAACAGTTCCTCATTCCCCCGGACCGGATCTACCTCAACAACGGCACCCTGGGTCCCTCCCCGGGTGTGGTGGTGGAGGCCGTGGCCGAGCATATCCGGCGAGTTGCATCCACCTTTCCGCCGGGTGTCGACTGGGAGGACCTGAAAGGTTCGCTGGGCTCCTTCCTCGGCGCCGATCCGGAAGGGCTGGTTTTCCCGAGGAACACCACGGAGGCCATGTCCTTCGTGGCCCAGGGGCTCGAGCTGGATCCGGGGAAGGAGGTTCTGACTTCGGATCACGAGCACATCGGAGGCCTGTGTCCATGGCAGCTCGTCTGTAGCCGAAAGGGGCTGCCTCTGCGGACGTTCTCCTTGCCAGTGCCGGCGGGATCCTCTGAGGAACTCTTCGATTCGATCGTTGGTGCGATTTCAGACAAGACCCAGGTCCTTTCTCTATCCCACGTCACCTTCACCACAGGAACCCGGCTGCCTGTTGAAAAGGTCGCCCGGGTGTGCCGGGACCGAGGGATCGTGCTTGTGGTCGACGGTGCACATCCCCCAGGGATGTTGGAGCTCGATCTTGCTTCCTGGGATCCGGAATTTTATGCCTCCTCCCCGCACAAATGGCTGCTTGCGCCACAGGGTTCGGGCCTCCTGTACCTCGGTGAGGAATGGCGGACAAGGCTCTGGCCGACCCTGGCCTCCGGCGGTTGGGACGACCCGGGGCTCGGCGCTCAGAGGTTGAATCATCTCGGGACCTTCGACGAGTCCCGGATGGCCGGCCTGTTGGCGGCGGTCGAGTTCCTGAATGCTGTGGGCATGGATCGTGTAGAGGCGAGGGTGCGCTTCCTCCGCAAACGGTTGGAGGAGGGACTCAGGGGAATGCCCGGGGTAGAGGTGGTATCGCCGGCAGACGAGGACCTGGCGACGGGCATGGTCTCTTTCGCGTTGGACGGAGTGGATTCCCTCGCTCTCCAACGCCACCTCGCTCGCTCCGCCAAAGTGCGGACGCGGGTCATATCCGAATACGACTATGGCTGGATGCGACTATCGACCCACATTTACAACCTTCCCGGGGAAGTGGACCGGGGGTTGGAGCTCTTGGACGACGTGAGACGGAACGGGCTCTCCTAGCCGGTTCCCACAAGGGATCTGATCTGGATGACCGACTACAAACCACCATTCCGCTGGGGCATTGGAGCTGGGCTGGGAGTCTTCCTGCTTTATGTCCTCACTCTCTCCCCTTCGACGGCGATGTGGGACACCAGCGAGTACATCGCTACCGCCCACATCCTCGGAATACCTCATCCACCGGGAAACCCGCTTTTTGTCGTCCTCGGGAGGGTCTGGAGCGTTCTGTTGGCCCCCACGGGACTCTCTGTGGCGGTGCGCCTGAACCTCCTGGCTGCGGCTACGAGCGCGGCGGCGGCGGGTTTTTATTTCCTCGTCGTCCATCGGATCCTCTGGAGCTTTTTGAGGACTGGCCAGGGGGATGAGGAGTCGACCGCGGGAGACGGCGCCCCGGCCACGGAATGGACGTCTCTGATTGGAGCCGGGGTATCGGTTCTGCTCTCTGCCACTGCGTTCACGGTCTGGAATCAATCCACGGTGAACGAGAAGGTCTACACGATCAGCGTAGCGATCATCGCGGCGGTGATCTGGTTGTCTTTGCGTTGGATGGACACACGGGAGGAGGAACGAGGCCTCAGGTACCTGTTGGGAGCCATCTACCTGATCGCCCTGGGGTCTACCAACCACCTGATGTCGGTCCTGCCCCTTCCTGCCCTGATGCTTTTCGTGTTGCTGGTGAGCCCGGCTGTCCTCGTCCGACGGAAGTTCCTGGTCAGGGTGGTTCCCTTGGTCCTGATCGGGATCTCCTTCAACTTTTTTCTTCCCATCCGGGCTGCCCAGGATCCAGTCATCAACGAGGGAGACCCCACCTGCTCGGGCGTGGCGGAAGCGGCCGTGGCCGTGTTCACGAATGGCCAAAAGGGGTGTGAGAATCTGGCTCTGGTCCTTTCACGGTTCCAATACCAAAAACCTCCGCTCACGGATCGCCAGGCGCCTTTCGGTTCTCAGCTTCTCAACTACTTGCAGTACTTCGACTGGCAGTGGGCGAGGGGATTGGATTCATCGGAACAGCCCAGGAGCGGAAGGAACCCCATTACGGTGGCGTTCCTCCTGTTGGGCTTCTGGGGCCTGTGGATGGTTCTCAGATCGGATCGAGGGGCTTTCTTCCTCATAGGGGGATTGGCCGCGACGGTGACGCTCGGGTTGGTGTTCTATCTGAACTTCAAGTACGGGTATTCCTTGGCTCCCGAGGTCCAGGCCCGGGATCTCCACGAAGTGAGAGAGCGGGACTATTACTTCATTGCCAGCTTCGGCCTCTGGGGAGTCCTGGCGGGGATGGGTCTGACCGGTGCATGGCTCCGGATTGCCGATACTCTGTCGGGAGCCAGACGGCACCTCATGGCAGCGCCGGTGCTGCTGGTGGCCTTCATTCCACTGGGCGCAAACTGGGTGTGGGCGTCCAGGGCGAACGATTATGCTACGCGTGATTGGGCCTTCAACCTCCTGATGAGCGTAGAGCCGTACGGGGTCATCTTCACCAATGGGGACAACGACACATTCCCCCTTTGGTATATCCAGGAGGTGGAGGGGATACGCCAAGACGTGACGGTGGTCGTGGGCCAATACCTCTACACCCCGTGGTACCCCAGGCAACTTCAGGAGTTGACCAGCCCGGATCGCCAGCGGCCCTTCCTGCCGGAGCAAGGGGCAGGCATCTACGAACCGCCGCCAACCCCGCCTGAGAAGCCGATCATTTCCCTTTCGCAGGAAGAGATGGATCAGATCGTCGGAGGATCGTTCTCGGCGTCCATGACGGTCCCCCTCGGGCCCGTCGGGGTCCAGTATCCCGCGGACCACTACCTGGATAGGGGTGATCAGCTCACGCTGGCCATGATCATCGAGAGCTTCGGCGAACGCCCCATCTACTTTGCCACGCCGTCGGGTATTCTGGGTCGGTTGGGTTTGGAGCCTTGGGCGGTTCGCCATGGGTTGGCGGCGAAACTGGTGCCCCGGGACCTCACCGCCGATCCGGCGCCCGGACTGGTGCAGAGCTCCCCCGGATACGGGGAGGATTGGTTCGACGTCGAAAGAACGCTGGCCTTGTTGAACACCGCTTATTCCTACCGGGGGTTGAAAGATCGCCTCGTGTGGACCGATCGCTCCACACTGAACATCCCCTGGTATTTCTATCTGACCGCCGTGCAGATGGCAGATGTGCTTACGCGCTGGGACGGTGCGACCGATGAGCAGGTAGAAGCATTGATGTTGGAGGCCGAGTCTTTCCTGGTCACGGCTCGTGGCGGATTGTTGGCGTACTCCGACGTGGAAGAGGAGGAGTAGGGCTCACCGCCCGATTTCACATGGCCGACTCGCCCAAAGCTCCCAAAGGACCCCCGGATTCGGCTTACGCCGGGTTTCAACGGGAAGACCTCCTCAGGTACGCTCGGCACTTCGTCCTTCCCCATGTCGGTCCGGAAGGACAGCGGGCCCTGTCCAATGCGAAGGTACTCCTGGTGGGAGCAGGGGGGCTTGGGTCCCCGGTCGCCTCCTATCTCGGTGCGGCCGGTGTAGGGACTCTGGGGGTCGTGGACCCGGACCTGGTCGACCTTTCGAACCTGCAACGCCAGGTACTGCACGGCATCTCCCAGTTGGGCCAGTACAAGGTGGATTCGGCTCGGGATCGCCTGTGGGACATCAACCCGAACGTCGAGGTCGTGGGCCACAAGGTCCGCCTCACCTCGGAAAATGCGTTGGAGATTATCGGTGCCTACGACCTGGTGGTCGACGGGAGCGACAACTTCCCAACCCGGTACCTCGTGAGCGATGCCTGCGTCTTTCTGGGCCGGCCTTATGTATATGGCGCCGTGGACCGTTGGGAGGGACAGGTCTCGGTCTTCGGACTCGGTGAGGGTCCATGCTATCGCTGTCTCTTCCGTGAGCCGCCCCCTCCGGGGCTCGTTCCGACCTGCGCCGAGGCCGGTGTGCTCGGCGTCCTTCCCGGTATCATCGGGTCCCTCCAAGCTGCCGAGGCGATCAAGCTGATCCTGGGCGTCGGGACCCCCCTGGCAGGGCGGCTCCTGATCTTTGATGCCCTGGACCTTTCCTTCCGGGAGGTCCGCCTACGGGCCAATCCCCGGTGCTCGGTTTGCGGCGAGGAACCCACCCTCACGGAGTTGGTGGACTACGATCTTTTTTGCGGTGTGGAGCCCGACTCCGGCCCAGCCCTCAGGAAGCCGGTGCCCCAGGTTACCCCGGCGGATCTGGAACGGCGTCTGGAGGCAGGACCCAGACCTTTTCTCCTGGATGTTCGTGAACCGTATGAATGGGAGATCGGGAACCTGGGGCATGAGGGCGCTGTGCTCGTTCCCTACGCCGAAATCTTGAACCGTTTGGAGGAGCTCCCCAAAGACCGGACAATCGCCGTGTATTGCCATGTCGGTGTGAGGAGCGCCCTCATAGTCCAGGAGTTGATGACGAAAGGATTCTCGGACGTGTTGAACCTCAAAGGGGGTTACCTTGCGTGGGTGGACCAGGTGGACCCCGGCCTTCCAAGGTACTGACATGCGCCAACGACTCCCCCATCGGGCCTCCGCACTCCTCACTGTCGTCCTCATAATCCTCCCCCTTTCGGCAAACGGTTCGGCCCAGGAGTGGTGTCCCGCGGCTGGGAATCCCACCACGGCGGAGGGATGGGCGGCTCTGCGGGCGGGTGAACTGGATCTGGCCCGGGGTCTCTTCTCCCGGGCCGTCGATCGGTGCGAATACCACCTGGGGGCAAGGATCGGAACGGCCTATGTCGCTTTGCGGGGCGGGGAAGACGAAGAAGCCAGGTCCCGACTCGAAACTCTTTTGGTCGTGGACCCCGGAAATATCGACGTCCTGGTGGGTTTGGGGATCCTCGCCTGGCGCCGAGGAGAGCTCTCGGAGGTAGCCCGGTTCTTTTCCGAGGTCCAGGCTCTGGAGCCGGAGAACGCCACGGCCGGCCAGTACCTCGAACGCCTTCCGGCCCACCTGCGGGCGAGGCCCCCTCGGCCGGACCCCGATCCGGAAGTCGAGGCGGGGGTTCCCCCGGCCCTCGACCCCCAAGGGGCCGGTGAAGCGTGGGACCGGGGCGACACCGAGGAGGCTACCCGCCTTTACCGGGAGATCCTGGCTGTCGACCCTATGGACGGGGTGGCGCTGCACCGGCTTGCCCTGATGACGGCGTGGGAGAACCGCTATGACGAAGCCTTGGGCCTCTTCGACCGGCTTCTATCCTCCGAACCGACCAATGTGGACGCCCGAGTTGGGCGGGCCAGGGTCCTGGCCTGGAGAGGAGACTTGGACGAAGCCATTTCTGTCCTCGAGGAGATCCTGGAAACGCACCCCGGCCAGGCTCAAGCGCTGGAAGCCAGGGCCCAGTTCCGATCCTGGGCTGGGTTGCACACAGCGGCCCTGGCCGACTACGAAGAACTGGTTGGGGTTTCACAGGATCCCACCGGTTTTCTCCTTGCCCAGGCGAGAGTCCTCGGCAGTGCAAAAAGATTGGAGGAATCCCGAGCCGTCTATGACAGCATCCTGGCCCTGACTCCGGACAACCTTGCAGCCCGTATGGAGTTGGCCCGGATCGTGGCCTTTTCGGGGGACTTTGTGGAGGCCGAGGACCGGTATCGTGAGATCCTCCTGGACCATCCCGAGAACCTGGAAGCTCTGAGGGGGTTGGCCAGGACCCTGACCTGGAGCGGGCACCTGCCGGAGGGGGAGGAGATCTGGAGTGCCGCTCTCGACGCATCGCCGACCGATCTGGTCTCCAGGGTGGGGCTGATCCAGAACCTTCGGTGGCAGGGGAGGGCCGGGTCGGCCATGCGGGTGGCGGAGGGTGCCACGGAGGAAGAAAGGGAGAGCCCCGACCTGGTTGAACAGATTCAATGGATACGGGCATTCACAGGGCCCAGGGCCGACGCCTCGATCATCCAGGAGGGGGATTCGGACGAAAACTCCATGACCACTGCCCGGGTCACGGGCCGATGGAGCCCGAGAAGGAACCTGATCGTCCGCGCCGAGGCCTACACCCGGGGCCTCGATCAGGCCGACATCGACCTCTCCCGTGACTCCTGGGGACTGAATGTTTCGGCGTCCTATCAGGTGGATCCGGGATGGACTTTTTCCGGAGGGGCCGGCGGGACCCGCACCGATGCCACCGAGAACACCTCCTTTACTTTCCTTCGGGCTGGGGTGGCCTCCCCCGGGCGCTACAGGGTCGGGGGCGCCCTCCAGTTCAGCCGCCGACCCCTGGACGTCACGGCCCAATTGGTGGAGCAGGGGATTCAGCTCACGATGGCCGAGATCTCGAGTCGCTGGGCGCCGTCATCGGCCTGGCAGATCTCCGGATCGCTGGGCATCGGGAGCTACCAGGGGTCGGAAGACAACCAGAGGGTCCACCTTACCCTCCAGGCCGACAGAAGGATGATCGGGGGGTGGACGCTGGGGTTGAGCCATCGGTACTTCCGGTTCGACAAGGACCTCGACGAGTTCTATTTCGACCCCGACTACTTCGGGCTGACCGAGATGCTGGCCAGAGGCCTCTGGCAGATAGGTCCCTGGGGGTTCCTCATCCAATTGTCCCCCGGAGCTCAAAAAATCTACGCAGATGGCAGTCTCGAAGCTTCCATACGGACCTCTGCCCGAGTCTTCTACCGGTTCGACCCGGGCCGGGAAGTGTCGCTATCCGGGGGGTATTCTTCCGCGGGACTCCAGAGCTTCAACACTGGATCTTCGGACTACCGCTATCGGGCGCTGACCATGGGGATCAGCTGGGTCTTCTGACCCCGACGGGGGTTTACCGCCTTCGTCAATACCCCGCCAGATCCAAGATTCCCGTCAGGACATCGGCCGTTTGCGGAAGAATGGCGTTTTCCAACTGCGGGGCATAGGCCACCCAGGTGTCCAACGAAGCGACTCGGCGGACGGGCCCGTCCAGCCATGGGAAGAGCTCGTCTGCGATTCGGGCGGCGATCTCGGAGCCAAGACCCCAGGAGAGAGAGTCCTCGTGCACGATGAGGACCTTGTTCGTTTTTCTCACCGACCCGGCGATGGTCTCCATGTCGAACGGGGAAAGGGTCCGGAGGTCGATGACCTCCACTTCGACACCATGGTTGTCGGATGCCAGTCTCGCGGCATCCATGGATCGTTTCACCAGGGCGCCGGCGGTCACCAGGGTCAGGTCTGATCCCTCACGGGTTTTCTTCGCTTTCCCGAAGGGAATCATGAAGTCGGGGCCGGGGTTCTTCCCCTTGTTGTAGACCTGACGGTACAGGTGCTTGTGCTCCAGGAAGATGACCGGGTCCTCGCAGCGGATCGCAGTCCTCAGGAGTCCGTTCGCGTCTTCTGCAGTGGATGGGAGGACGACCCGCAAACCCGGAGTGTGAGTGAAGAGGGTCTCTCCGGTTTGTGAGTGATACGGCCCACCTCCTTTCAGATAACCTCCGTACGTGACACGGACGACCACCGGCGCTGAGAAGGTTCCGTTGGAGCGGTAGCGCATCATGGCGAGCTCGTCCCGGAGCTGCATGAAGGCCGTCCAGATATAGTCGAAGAACTGGATCTCCACGACGGGCTTCAGCCCCCGGGCCGCCATACCGATGGCTCTTCCGACGATGTTGGCTTCGGCAAGGGGTGAGTTAAAAACCCTGGTTCCGCCAAAACGTCGCTGCAGCCCGTGGGTTACCTTGAAAACCCCTCCCTTTCCAGACACCTCGTCCAGGGCTTCGGCCCTGGAGGCGTCAGCCACGTCCTCTCCGAAGACCACGATCCCCGGGTCCCGCGCCATCTCATCCTGAAGGCAAGCGTTCAGGAGGTCCACCATGGTCAGGAGTTTTCCTTCCTCCTGGTAGGACGGTGCCGCCTCCGTATCGAACCCGGCTCCCGTAGGGTCCACGGTCTCGGAATAAAGGTGGAGGAGAGCGGTGTCCGGCTCCGGCTGGGGGTGCTCAACGGCCTCGTCCGCCGCGTCTGCCACCTCTTGCACCACCTCCTCTTCCAGTCGATCCAACTCCTCTTCGGAAGCCACGCCCAGCTCGAGTATGGTGGCCCGGGTCCGGGTCAAGGGGTCCCTTCGCTCCTGTTCTTCCCTTTCCTCCTGGGTCCGGTACATCCTCTCATCGTCGGACATGGAGTGGGAGTAGGGCCTGGTGGTGTGGGCGTGGAGGAGTGCGGGCCCGAGGCCGGATTTGCAGTGGGCCGCCACTTCCCCCGCAGCCTGGTAGCTGTCCAGGATATCCGTGCCGTCACACTCCCTGACAAGGAGGTCCGGCATGCCCGACATCACCTTGGATATGCTCCCTCCAGGAGTTTGCACCTCCACTGGGACGGAAATCGCATATCCGTTGTCTTCGATCATGAAGATGACCGGAAGTTTCAGGGTACAGGCCGTGTTCAAGGCTTCCCAGAACTCCCCTTGAGACGTCGTGCCGTCACCCGAACAGACCACGGTCACGGCATCGGACTGGAGGTTGGTGACCCGCTCACCCAACTCCGTATGAAGAAGCCCTCTGTGCCCTGCTTCGGCGGTTCCGACGGCCTGGAGGAACTGGGTCCCTGTCGGTGAAGAAGAGCTCGGGATCTGAAGGCCTACGCTGGTGGGATGGCCCGGCATCTGCCTCCCGCCGGTCTGAGGACAGTCAGCCGCCCCCACGGCCTGCAGGAGCTGGTCGAGGGGCGTCATCCCCAGCGCGAGGCTGAACGCCCGGTCCCGGTAGTAGAAGTAGAACCAGTCATATCCCGGCCGGAGGTGGGCGGCCATGGCCACCTGGATCACCTCATGACCGGCCCCGGAGATCTGAAAGAAGATCTTGTTTTGGCGCTTCAGGCTGATCTCTCGGTCGTCCAGCCTTCGGGCAGTGACCATTGTCCGGTACATCCGAAGGAGGTCCTCTTTTCGAAGGCCCTCCGGCAGGTTTTCAAGCCCCACTTTTCCCCTCCTGGCACGCAAGGGTGCTAAGGGTGTCTAGTGTACAAGCGATGAGCGGTTGGAAAAAAGACAGCGAGACGCCGGGTTTCGCCACCCCCCGGCCCGTTCTTCCTCTCGAGCTCTCCCGACCCGCCCAGATCATCCGTTCGTGGCGCCGGCCGACTTCTCCAGCTCGGCTGCCAGTCGTGAGGGATCGGAGAGGGGAAGGGAGCAGGTGAAGTCCTGGCAGACATACGCCACCGCCTTTCCCTCAACGGCTTCCCGCCCCTCCAGTATTGGCATCGGGGGGAGGTCGGCCGGGTTGCCCCCAACCACGATCCTGTGTGGGAGGTAGAACCGGTTTGTGACCGCCAGTAGATCAGCCAGTTCCTGGCTTTCCGGATCCCCCAGCAGGACCACCTCGGTGGGGGGGGCCAGCGCCATAGCCGTGGCGGAAAGGAACCTCCCGAAGGCCGACGGGAACCTCGATGCGGCCTCGAACTCCGCCAGGAGTGCTCGCACTGCGATCCGACGGAAATCCTCCTGCCCAGCCAGAGCGGAGGTCCTC
>JABDNZ010000267.1 GCA_013043565.1 Gemmatimonadota bacterium
CGTCCAACCATACATAATATTTATAAAAAGCCCTGCGTTACCTGCCACGCGATCCCGGATGCGCCCAATGCTTCCGTTCCTGAACCACTCCACCAGGTGACGGAGGCGGGAGAGTCCGGTCGAATCGTCTCCGTGGTCACGCCGATCTACGGAGGTCAGGGGTGCGATGCGTCCGGATGCCATGCGGATACGGGGTTCTCGTTCATTCCTGGGTTTTTGGAAGCGGATTACTCCCTCAGGCGGGTCGACGATCTTATCATCTCCCGTTTTTTCTACACCGCTTTGGCCCTTCTCGTGTCTCTGGTCCTTTGCGTGGCGGCCACCTGGTGGATCGTCGATCGCCTTGTAGGAAGACGGATCAAGACTCTCAGGGAGGGCGCGGAGAGGGTCGCCCGGAAAGACTTCAGCTTCAGATTCCACGATGCCACGGGGGATGGGATCGCAGAGCTGTCTGGGACTTTCGACACCATGGTGTCCGAGCTTTCCGCGACCCTTACAGAATTGACCGAGACGAAAGAGTACCTGGAGGGGATCGTCGAGAGCTCTGCGGACGTCATCATCACCGTCGATCCCTCCGGTTTGATAAACACGTTCAACACGGGGGCGGAGGCCGTTCTCGGGTACGAGAGAGAAGAGGTGGTCGGCAAAAGAATCGAAATCTTGTTCGCCGATCCGACGGAGCGAGACGTGGCCATCGAGCGGCTGAGTCGCACCGATCATGTCGTGAACTATGAAACACACTTTCTCACCAAGTCTGGCGACGTAAGGGATGTCATCCTCACACTCTCCCGCCTTCGGACTCCGGACGGTGTGCCTGTGGGAACGTTCGGAATAAGCAAGGACGTCACCGAAGAAAAGAGGCTCCAACGCGAGGTGATCTCCAAGGCGCGATTGGCGGCAGTTGGAGAAGCCGTCACCGGGATGCACCATACGCTGAAGAATATGCTCGGTGCCCTGAGGGGCGGGTCCTACATGGTGAACCTTGGTCTTGAGGAAGATGACAGAGACCTCCTCGGAGAGGGATGGAAGATGGTCCAGGAGGGCATCGGGCATGTTACCGGCTTGTCGTCGGAAATGCTCGAGTACGTCCGGGAATGGGGGCCACGCCTCGAGGAGTGTGACCTAGGTGATCTGCTAGCCTCTGTACACCGCTCGGGACTGAATCTGGCAAGGGGGAAGGGAATCGAGGTCCGCGTCGTGGTCGGGCTTGACTCACCAACGATCAAATGTGATCCGAAACTCATTCGCTCGGCTTTGATGGACCTGGTGGTCAATGCGATTGAGGCTTGTGAATGGAAAGACTACCGAGGCGGGGAGGCCCCGGAGGTGGTGCTAAGCGCCTGCTGTTCCGAGGACGGGCAGCGGGTCCTTCTGGAGGTTTGGGACAACGGTCAGGGCATTACCGACGAAATCATAGAGAACCTCTTCGATCCCTTTTTCAGCACAAAAAGGAGTACGGGAACAGGTATGGGATTGGCTTTGGCGTCCAGGGTTGTCAGGGCCCATGCCGGCACAATTCACGTCGAGTCCGAGCCCAATCGTGGCAGCACCTTCAGGATTTCGATTCCTGTTGGCACACAGCAAGAACGGAAGGAGAAGCAAAATGCCCAAGAGAGTTCTAGTTATTGACGACGATGCAAACACCGTCGACTACCTTTCTTTGGCCCTTCAGAGAAACGGGTATGAGCCCATCGGTGCGCGCGATGGAAAAGAAGGTTTTGAGAAGGCTGCCGAGTGCCGTCCAGACCTTTTGGTCTTGGACATCATGATGCCGAAGAAAACAGGTTGGGTCGTTTTCCGGCAGCTCAGAAAGAACCAGCAGTTGAAGACCATTCCCGTGATCATGCTTACGGCTGTTTCAAGTGTGTTGGAGGAGCAGGACGGCCTGGCGGAAGAGGAGCCGGAATTTCAGGACCTCCGGGATTTGTTGCGGAAAGGGATCCATCACATGCGTGAGGACGGTGTCGAGCGACCGGAGGCCTTCATTGACAAACCGGTTGACCCGGAGGAGTTGGTTCTTAAGGTCAGGGAGTTGATAGGGACCTGAGGCCTCCTGACGCTGAGATTGGCCATACGCGGCTGGGTTTTGTGCTCACACCACCCTTTGGCCGGCGAGGGCCTCAGAATAAGTTTGGGGCGAGAGTCGCCCGTAGGACCCTCCTCCTCCGGACTTCTGGGGTGTCATCGTGTTTGAAGGACTCGTCGGTAGCATCATCTGGGCACTGGCCAACATCCTCTACGTCGATCTCAAGAGGAAGGGGAAGGCCGGGTGGAGTCGGATCATTCTCTTCTGGATGGGAATTCCTCTTACTTGGTTGTGGTTCTTCATAATACGTGAGGGCTCCGCTCCGGAGTTGGAGGAGGCGCCGGACGATGCCGATGCGATTTTGGCTGAGATCCAGAGGGAAAAGCGGCTGAAACCCGGGGCTTCGGATGGGGCAGCTCTGGAGCCCACTCCGGACGACGGGTGAAAGGCGAAAAATCATCGGCCCCGGAAGGCAGCGCCCTCCGGGACCGGGGTGTTTTTTTTTCAGATTTCCCCAGGCCGGTCCTCAGCCTTCGGTGATGCTCACCGATTGCATCACGACGTCCTCCAGCGGCCGATCCCCCCTGGCGGTTGGGGTGCTTCCGATGACCTCCACCACGTCCATTCCGTCGGCCACCATGCCGAAGACAGCATGTTTTCCGTCCAGCCATGGGGTGGCGTCCAGGGTGATAAAGAACTGCGAGCCGCCGGTGTTCGGCCCGGCATTGGCCATGGAGAGGATCCCCGGCTTCTCGTGTTTCAGCTCGGAGTGGAACTCGTCGGGGATGCTGTAGCCGGGGCCCCCACGGCCAGTCCCGGTAGGGTCCCCACCCTGGATCATGAAATCTTTGATGACCCGGTGGAAGATGATGCCGTCGAAGAAACCCTTCTCGGCCAGATCGATGAAGTTTTTGGTGGTTTGGGGAGCTTTGTCTTCGAAAAGTTCGATGGTGAAGCTTCCGAGGTTGGTTTTAATCTGAACAGCTCGGTTGGCCATGTTTTCCTCTTTCATTCGATGAACCCAAAGTGTCCCGGCAACGATCTGGGATCCGCTTGCCAGGCCCGATAAGGGTAATCAAACCGGCCAACGGATCAACCGGCCCTGTGCGCCCCCGCTCAGCTTCATCCGGTTGCTCGGAGGCGGAGGCCGCCCCTAGCTTCTCCGGTCCGTGAAGGACCTTCGACTCTCACGAGTGGACGAATGAAACCCTCCAATCATCTTCTTCCTATCCTGCTCATCGGTGGGTCTTTGTCTCTGACCCTGAGTGGGTGTATGGGGGCCCTGGAACTGGCTCCCGACGATTCCGACCGCGTCCTTGCCCAGCACCTCCTGGACGTACCAAGCCCGCTTGAGTCGGGCGACCTGCTGGTGAGGGCTCTTTATTACGGAAGTGGTACCGACAAGAACCGCCCTGAATACAGGGATTCGGTCGCTTTCACCACGGAATCCGTGGACGCCTCCAAGCTGGTGAGCCTGGGAGGGAGTGCGAAGAGCCGCAACAAGTATTGGGGTTTCAAGCCCGATTCTTTCCCCCTCAACGCCCGGGTTTGGTATCCCGAGGGCCCAGGGCCCTACCCCCTGGTGCTAGTGGCCCACGGAAACCACAACATGAAGGACTTCTCGGATCCCGGGTACGAATACCTCGGGAGGCACCTTGCAAGTCGTGGTTTCATCCTGGCTTCGCTGGACATGAACTTCATCAACGGTGGGATCCGCGGGGAGAACGACGCTCGAGGCTGGCTCTTTCTGAAACACATGGAGGCCTGGGAGGGCTTCAATGCCGAGGAGGGAAATCCTCTCCAGGGCCTGGTGGACATGGACAACATCGGGATCATCGGCCACTCACGGGGGGGAGAGGCCGTGGGGCATGCAGCCGCCTTCAACACCCTTTCCCATTACCCGGATGATGCGACGCTCACCTGGGAGTTCGGCTTCGATATCAAGGCGGTCATCGCCATCGCTCCTGTAGATGGGCAGTATCGACCCACAAGTCGGTTGGCTCCCGTAAGCAACGTCAACTACCTGGTCTTCCATGGTACCCATGACGGCGACGTCTCCAGCTTTTCGGGACTCCGAACGTACAAAAGGATCCGGTTCACGGATGGGAAGCCTCACTTCAAAGCCTCCGTCTATGTGCACCGGGCGAATCACGGCCAGTGGAATACGGTCTGGGGTCCCCACGACCGCGGACCTCGCAGTGGGCGTTCGTTGGATTTGCGGGGTCTCCTGGACGGGGAGGAGCAACGCCGCTTCGCACTGGTGTACGTCACTGGGTTTCTGGAGTCGTGCCTGAAGGGCCGGGAGGACTACCTGCCCCTCTTCCGGGATCATCGGGTCGCAGGCGGATGGCTCCCCAAGACCATGTACATCACGCAGTTCCAGGAAAGCAGCTTCCGACCCTTGGCTGCCTTCGAGAAGGATATCGATGTAACCACGGGAGTAGCCCAGGGGATCGAGATCAGAGGTGACAGCCTGGCGACCTGGAGAGAAGACGTCCTACCCCTCAGGTCCCGGTCCGGGACCTCGTCGAGCTCCCAAGAGAACCAGGCCGTTTGGTTGGGATGGAACAACAGGATTGCCGGGAAGGACACCACCCGAGTGGGCCCCGCCGCCGCATTCGCCATCGAGCTCCCGTCAGGCCTCTCCAGTGAGTGGAACACGGGCCCGGGTACGACCCTGGACTTTATGCTGACTGCCCTGGATCAAACCCCTGGCCCACGGAAGGATCCGGAGGCCGAAAAAGAGAAGGAGGAGGTGGCTGGTCAGGGGGAGGCGGATGAAGGGGAGGAGAGTGGTCGGAGTCGTGGTGGGTCCAGAGTCGGCCGCTTTTTTTCAGGGGTCTTTTCCTTCCTATCCTCCGACCAGGATGAAGACGAAGACGAGGTGAAGCCTCCTCTCCGACTCTCGGTCCGAGTGGTGGATGCCGAGGGAAGGTCGGGTAAGGTCCTGGTGAACCGTTACGGCCCCGTCCGGCGTCCCATCGAGATCCGAATCCAACGGCGGAACGACCAGCAATACAGTGGGAATACCGAGATGGTCCTCCAGAGCTTCTCAATCCCCCTGGAGGATTTTGCCGCTCGGTCGGGGGACGGGTTGGACCTGTCGACGCTGGCGGAGATCCAGTTCCTGTTCGACGAAACCGAGGCCGGGACGGTGGTACTGGACGAGATCGGGTTTTCCAGAATGAGGGAGGCGTTTCTGAAGGTTTCGGCGTCCCGCTAACTCCGCCGGCCTCTGTTTACCGCCACCCGATCCCAATCCGGTGAGTGGGGCTGCCGGAGTCGAAGCCCTCGTAGGCGTAGTCCAGGACGATGTTGTCGCCCCTGAATCCTCCTCCGAAGGTGATGGGGGAGCCCGACTGCCCATCCGGCAGATGCCTGAAGCCAAACCGGCCAATGAATGTCCGGCCGTTCACCGGCCAGTAGGCCACCTCGATCCCCGCCGACGGAACAAGGTCTTTCTCTTCTTGTTGATAGATCACGGCTCCTGAAGCCGAGAGGTCCAGCGGACCAACCTGGGCGGTCTGGGTGGAGGCTCCCAGGGAATAGCGAACTGGAAGGGGAACCTCAGCGCCGCTGATGGTCAGGTCTTCACCCAGGTTCTGGACCGCCAAGCCCACCACCAACGGCCCTGTGGAGGAGGACAGCCCTATGTCGATGGCTGCCGTGGCGGCCTTGCTCCGGCCGAATCGTTGCTCGATGAGCTTCCCAACCGCCCCGACCTGGATGCCCTTCACGGTCCGGCCGAGACCAAGGGAGAGGACCATCTCCGAAACCCCGATATTCCCGTTGGTCCTCAGGGAGCCTTTGTCCGCTGGCAGGTTTAGACGGTTGTCGTCCTCGAGCAACTCGTAGACGTCTACTCCATAGCTGAGATGCTGGACGCCGAGTGACACCCCGCCGGACAACCAACTCCCGCCGGCGGAAGCGGCGACCTGTGTGGCGGAGGTCCCGAACCTCTGGATCGAGGCCGAATACCCCTGGGCTCGGCTTAGAAGGCCCGGTTGATAAAAGATGGCTTCCGACGAACCGGACGTGAGAGAAAAGGAGTTTCCCAGGCCCAGAGCTCGGGTGCTGGCGGGGATATCCAACAGAATGGGGCCCCAGTCCCGGTATTGGGCGGCGGCCGGAAGGGCTGACGCGAGCAGGAGGACCAGGACTCCCAAGAGCGTGGGTCCTGGACGGGTGGGTGTGATGGTTTCTAAAGACGAACGGGCCGTCATGGCGTCCTCAGAGTCTTGGTATCGGGGGATGGAACGTCGGGCCCGAAGCTTCGGGGCGCAACTGGCTGGAGCCAGGAGATTGCCCACCGCAGATCACTTCAAATCCAGGGCCGCCCTCAGGCCGCATCGATCACACTCCACCAGGACACGGGTCCGGACGTAGGCCACGTCGCCACGGGGTGGGATGGGAGTCGTCCTGAAGGCCGCCCGACACCGGGGACAGGAAGCGCCGCTTTGTCTCAGCTCCTCTTGGATGGCCTTCTCTTCGGCAGGGCTCAAGGTTCCGGACCTCTGGTCTTCCCTCATCCTCAACCTACCGCGCCTTTGTGCCCATGGGGCCGCCCAGTCGAGTTCCCCACGTTTAGCCTCCGGTGAGAGTGTGCTGTACCTCGGCGGAGCGGCCGTTCCATTCGCGACCACCCCTGGGATGCGAGGATTCAGTGGGGTTAAGCATAGGGTCTCTTCTCGGGCGTAGCCAAGCCATGGAGAGAGTAAGGTCATTCGCGAATCGGGCGGCTCGGGTGAACGCGCCGGTGCTCATCCTCGGGGAGACAGGAACCGGGAAGAGCCTGTTGGGGAAAGTGATTCACCAACAGAGTGGCCGTAGTCCGGCCCCTTTCCTGGCCATCAATTGCGCCGGGATTCCCGACTCCCTTTTCGAAAGCGAATTCTTCGGGCATCAAAAGGGGGCGTTCACCGGGGCCAGGGAAGCTCGGAAGGGATACTTGGAACAGGCCCATATGGGATCCCTCTTCCTCGATGAAATCGGCGAGCTCACCGTCGGCCAGCAGGCGAAGCTTCTCACGGCTCTGGAAGAGGGTGAGGTCCGGCGCCTGGGTGGGGAGGGGACTGTTCGGGTGGACGTCAGACTGCTGTCCGCGACCTCCCGGGACCTTCTCGAGGGGATGAGGGGAGGGTCGTTCCGGCGAGAGCTCTATCACCGCTTGGCGGTCCTGGTCTGCCATATCCCTCCACTTAGAGAACGCCCGGAGGACATTCCCCTTCTTGCGCGGCGTTTCCTTCGAAAACTCGAGGATCGGCACCATCGACCCCCCGGCACCCTTTCCCCGGACGTGATCCGGTATCTGAGGGAGAAGCCGTGGCACGGAAACATCAGGGAGCTTGCCCACCTTCTCGAGGCGGCCCTGATCCTTGCGGAGGGTGGGACGCTGGGGAAGGACGCGTTGCAGACGGCGGAGGCCATGGTGGGGGACGTCGGAGCCGGGGGGGACCATCCGTCTGGAGGTGTAGCCGAAAGCCCCAAGCCGGCGGCCAGAGGACACCGCTACGCGTTCCCTGGGACGGAGGAGGAGGAGCGGGACATGATCTTGAAGGCCTTGGCCAGGGCTCGAGGGAATAAGAGCCGGGCTGCGCGAGAGTTGGGGATGGCAAGGAACACCCTCAGGCAGCGGATTCAGAGATACAGGCTCCTCTGAAAACCTCCCTCAACGCTCCCTGTGCCACGGGTTCGGGTAAACCTGGACCTGGGTTCCGTTCGGGAGATCTCTGACGGCCAGGATCGTTCGCTCTCCCACATAGGTGTTCTCAGGGAATACCTCCCTGGCGACAGAGCTTCCTTCCTCCGGGGGGAGAAGGACCAGGTCCCGTGCCTCCTCTCCACGGATCCGCCTGACCACCAGACCTCGGGAAGTGGCGAACACCCGATCATACCAGGGAAGGTGATCCGGAATCTCCAATGGGAGGAACCCGATCTCGGTGATCCCCCTGAACCGGTCGGCCAGGCCTGCCCGATCCTCTTCCCGGGTGGCCGGCCGTTCTACGTCAGGCAAGCACCGGTGGCCACTGGCCGTCCCGTCTTGTTGGATCTCGGCCAGACAGGGTGTGTCCCAAGTGCCGATGAAGATCTGGGATCGTCCGGCTGCCACGGCCGGTTGCCGGAGGATATGGAGCTTTCTGGAACCCGGGGTCCCGAGGGGGAGGGCCACGAATGGTTTCAGGAGCCCATCGTGTGAGACCTCCTCCAAGAAGGCCGTTCCCGGACCCACGAGTAGCGACGGGCAGACTCTGAGCACGAACAAACGTCCTCCGGGAAGGATCGATAGGTCCTTGGTGAGGCCTACCTGGCACCCGCCTCCCCGAGGCCGGATCCGGGCCGCGAAGCCCTTTCCTACAGAGAATCGATCCAACCAAAGCCCTCTCTGGTTTACCACCCATAGGCTCGAGTCCACCACGGCCAGGGCAACCGGGTCCTGCAGCTCTCCTGGACCCGGGCCCTCTCCACCCATGCTCCTTGTGACCCCTGAGTCGGGGTCGAAGAAGTGGACCTCACCAGACCTTCGATCCAGGAGGATCCAACCGTCTTCCCATTCGATCGCATCTTCCACCGAAAGAAGGTCGGGAAGGACGAAGCTGGCGATCGGCGGCGGAACGGTGACCTCACGTGGGCCCTCCCTGGACGCCGGCTGGGCGCCCAAGTCTCTTGTCCAAGAAAGGCGTCGTTCATCGGGAAGGTCCGCGTCGGGCTTGGTGAGCCAAATCGAGGCCACGGTCGACGCCACCGGGATGATGATCAAAGCAAGGCAGCCTGGTGGTAGGGCCTTTCGAAACCGGGTCTTCTTGGTCTTGGTCTTCATCCGTGGAAGATCCCTTCTCCCGGGGGCTCCTCAATGGCGGATTGGGACCTCCATGGAGAAAGGGACCGCCTGCCCTGAACCTCCCTGATGAGAAGGAGGGGGCGGGGTCTAGCCCACCCCCTCCAGCGCGCAACTGAGGAGTGATTTGATGAGCCTCACCGGCATGCCGAGGTTGCATGCCAGAAGATCCACCTGGACTCCGACCTCACAGGAGACCCGGTCTAAGAAACCGCCGGATCCGTCCCGACACGACGCGTAGGAGTCCAGCGCATTCCAGAGACACGCTCCGTGTTCCTCCAGGAATGTGCAGTCCCGGGGGAATCCGTTCATGTCCACCGCGACGCACCCTGCGGCGTCCTGGGCGGGAAGCTCCTGGGCCGGGAGGAACAAACCGAGTCCCAAGAGGAGAACGAATCCCCATAGGACTGGACGGGATAGTGAGTGGTTCTGCATGGCGCCTCCTTCGTGTTACGAGACCGTGGACCCCGGCCACACATGTGGCCGAGGAGGAGGGGGAAGGGGCGCTTGAGTGGAGT
>JABDNZ010000271.1 GCA_013043565.1 Gemmatimonadota bacterium
CTCTTCTACGATCACGCCTCGTTCCCGGTCGATCTCGTCCGGATCGAAGGCGAGGCCGTGGGCCCAGTCTTCAAGTATGAGAAAGGCTTTCGCGAATACCTCGAGGGAATCGGTGGGCACGCTCAACATGTAGATGGTCTCGTCGAAGCTCGTGCTGGCGTTCAATCCCGTTCCCATCCGCATGCCGATGGACTCCATAAACTCCACCAGCTCCTGCTTCTCGAAGTGCGTCGTCCCGTTGAAGGCCATGTGCTCCAGAAAGTGGGCAAGACCCTGCTGGTCATCGTCTTCCAGAATGGACCCTGCGTCTACGACCAGCCGCAGGTAGGCTCTCTTTTCGGGCTCGTCGTTCTCCCGGATGTAATAGCTCAGGCCGTTCTCGAGCCGGCCGACGGTCGTCTGAGGATCGATGGGGATCTTCTCGTCCAGCGCGATTGTGGCGGCTGAAGGCCCCGGGTCCTGGGCTTGTAGCGTGGGCGGGAGCACCAGGAATATGGAGAGCCCAAGTGCGAAGGAAAGTGTGATCTTTCTCATGAGGAAGTCCTGGTTGAGATGCCGAGTCGGGTCCGAAGCTTTCCGATTTCCAACTCTGTGGGTCACCCCTCCTTTACCCTGAGTACTACCCTCCGGTTTTGCTTGCGGCCCTCGGGCGTGCTGTTGTCGGCAAAGGGTTGAGTCTCTCCCATCCCCACCGCATCCAGGCGGTCCGGGTCGATTCCGTTTCGGGTAAGATACGATACCACGGATTGGGCCCGTCTTTCGGAGAGGTCCAGGTTGTGAGCGTCCTCCCCGGTATCGTCGGTATGGCCCTCGATGAGAATCTCGAGGTCCTCGTGGGTGGAAAGGGTGGTCAGCATCTCTTCCAGAACCGGAGTCGATTCGGGCCTGAGGACGTCGCTGTCCGTGTCAAAATAGATGCCCCGTGTGGTGAACTCCCCGGTCTCCATGAGGGTGTCGTACAGGTCGTCCACGCCAACGGCGACAACGATGTCGGAGATGTAGCTCCTCAGATTTCGGTTCCCTCCAACTCTGAACTCGATGAAGTCCGCGGACCCGAAGTTCGCTGTGGGAATATTCGCGGCCCGCTCCGTGCCGATGTAGAGAATGGCATAGTCGCCGTCGACCTGGAACTTCACCGGGGTCATCGCTTGATTCATCTCCCTGAAGCCGTCCAACTCGGAGACGACGTTCCCCTGGAAGTGAATCCCAGACCTCTGCCGAAGGATCAGATACTGGTATTCATAACGACTGTTTGCAGTCTCCATCGGTGTGAAGTAGATCGTGGTCGCGATGTTGGGGGCAGCGATTTGCTGGTAGAACTCGAGTGTGAAGTCCTCGGGAAGGGCTTCAGGAAGCCTCACTCTGAAGACGCTGGATGCCGAAGTCTCGAGAACGCGTTCCCCGTTCATCTCCACGATTTCCATGTTCCCACTTACGAATTCCAGCTGGCTGGCCGGGAACCGTCCCACCGGTTCATCGGAGAAGTCGGTGGCCTTCCACACGACCGTGCCAGGAGTGAAGTCGTAGTTCCGCCATATCCCCTCCCCGGGTTCCTCGCTTCGAGCCTTTGCTTCCTCCGGGTCGCTGATGGGGTTCCCGTTTTCGTCGGTGATCACCTCTCCGTCATCGTCGACGATAACCACCTTCTCGCCGTCCTTCTTCGCTTGCTCCACGCAAGCGGTATCGTCGAGTGAACAGGCCACGGCGTCGCCGATCATCTTCTTCGCCTGTTTCTCGAGTTCGCGCTGGGCTGCCCGTCTGATCCTATCGATCTGGGCGTCGGCAGTGGGGGGGCAGAAGAGTGCCCCGGCAAAAAGGATGAATACGCCTATGACGACTCGTGATCCGAGCATGACGGGCCTTCGCTTTCCTGAGGGGATCGGCGGACCCAGCTGGTCCGTGCCCCAAAAAGAGGCCCCGAGAGTTTCCGTGTCAACGAAAAAACTCGACAAGAGGAAGCAATAACGCTGACAAGGTACCGTGATTTGATTCGGTCTTTCCTCCGGGGCATTATCAGGGTACCCTTTTCCTCCTTGTTTTTTCTGGCTATCCCCTCGGTGAAGAACGGCCCCTATGGCGACCTCCAGGTTGGTTCTTGCGTTTTGTGCTGCTTTCCTTCTTTACGGCTGCGGAAGTCAGGAGGACCAGGGTGCCCAGACCCAGGCTACCGACGTGGGTGCGGAGGAGGTTTTCCTCTCCGCCCAAATCCCGGATGAAGAAGCGGGTCGGACCCTGCGGTGGTCGCCGTACGGACAGCAGCTTCCCCTTACCGAAGCCGACGGAGGCATGAATGCCCGGCTTCCTTTGGGTCCCTATGGAACGGGCCCGGTCGACCTCCGCCTGGTGAAGAGCGCGGGGTCCCAGCATTTCGATGGCCTCTTCATCGACCTGAACCGGGATGGCGAATTCGTCGATACCGAGCTGGTGAGGACGGAGGTTTCCGAGACCAATGGAAAACTCTGGTCCAGCTTCGACGCGGTGGTGGGAATCCCCGTGACGGATCCCGAGACATCCAGCCCTGCCATCAACCCTTATGCCCTTTCGCTCTGGTACGTCGAGGATCCTCGGGTGCCCGATGAGGACCCGGTGATTCGATTCTCCAGACGGGGGTGGATGGAGGGTGAACTGGTTCTGGACGGACTCGAGGCGGTGTTGATGCTGACCGAGAGCGCAATGGACGGTGTCTTTTCGTCTGCTGATTCCTGGGCACTGGCATCTCGGGATTCGGCCCAGGACATCCTGAAGCCGTGGTTCGCCCGGTCGGTCGAGGAGCACGCGTGGCTGTTCGGGGACGCATACCGGATCACGGAGATCGATCCCTCCGGTCGGCGCGTGGTAGTAACCCCCTTCGACCCCGGTATGACCAGGATCGAGGAAGAGGAAATGAACGATCACCTCGCCGTGGATCGCAACGCGGACCGGTCCGGGCGGGTCGTGGCTTTCCTACACGATTTTGAAGAAGCGGAAGTTTTGGCGAGGCAGGAGGGGAAAGCACTGTTCATCGATTTCGAAACCACGTGGTGTGGGCCGTGCAAGGTGATGGACGAATGGGTCTATACGGCCGACGCCGTTGTGGACGTGTCCAGGGCCGTCGTCTCGGTGAAGGTGGATGGGGACGAGCGTCTGGACTTGAAAGAGAGGTTTGGGGTCACCGGATTCCCGACGATGATTCTCCTGGGTGCCGACGGAACGGAAAAGGGCCGGGCCTCGGGATACGTGAATGTGGCGGACATGACGGAGTTCTTGACGTCATCGGGCTGAGCGGGCCCGCCCGGGTCCGCCTTGAAGTCCGGCCTCTCCGGGGGTATCCTGCTCGATTCGAGTGTTTCGAACCAATCGCCAGAAAAAAGCGAGCGAACATGATATCGCAGAGATCCCTCCATCCGATTCAAATCGGAGTCCTGGGCGCCTTCCTGATCGTTCTGACTCTCGGCCTCGTTCCGACCTTGTCGGCCCAACAGGACCTGTCTGCCCTGGCTGAACAGTTCACCTGGAGGGAAGTAGGGCCCGCGAACCCCGGTGGCCGCATCACCGATGTGGAGGGAGTGGAGTCTGCCCCGAATATCATCTATATCGGCACGGCCACCGGCGGCCTCTGGAAGACCGTGAATGCCGGGATCACCTTCGAGCCCCTCTTCGACGATCAGCCCAACGCATCGATTGGCGATATCGGTCTTTCCAAATCCGACCCCAACATCCTCTACGTGGGCACGGGTGAGGCGAACAACCGGAACAGCTCGCCCTGGGGAGCTGGCGTGTTCAAATCGACGGATGGCGGTGAGACCTGGAGTTATGTGGGCCTGAAAGAGACCCGGCACATCGCACGGGTGGTCGTCCATCCCACCGATCCTGACATCGCTTATGTGGCGGCCATGGGCCATCTGTGGGGGTTCAACGAAGACCGGGGTGTTTTCAAAACCACGGATGGGGGCGAGACGTGGGAGAAGGTTCTCTACCTGGATGAAGAGACCGGAGCAACGGATCTGGCCATGGATCCGGTGGATTCGAACATCCTCTACGCCGTCGCACACATGCGGGAAAGGGACAAGTTCGATGCCGGGGATCCGGTGGATCAGTGGGGGCCCAAAGCCGGCATCTACGTCACCCGCGATGGCGGTGAAAACTGGACCAAAGCTGAGGATGGCCTCCCTACGGTGGAGATGGGGAGAACGGGGATCGACGTTTCCCGCAGTAGTCCGGGGACCGTGTATGCGTTGGTGAGCACCCAGCCCCCGCCGCGCCCCGAACGGGAGCCGGGAGCGCCCCCGACCCCACAACCCGAGCCCGAACCTCTGGACCCGAACCGGGACGGGATCTTCAAGAGCACGGATTACGGCGTCACCTGGGAAAAGGTGAACGATTGGAACAACCGGCCGTCCTACTACAGTCAGATTCGTGTGGATCCGAATGATGCCGAAGTGATCTGGGGCTTCGCGTCACCCATGGCCTACTCGGACGATGGCGGGAGGACGGTTATCTCCGGGCAGCCGGTCCAGGGGAATACCCACATCGACTATCACGCCGGTTGGATCGATCCCAACAACTCGGATCACGTGATCGTGGGTGGCGATGGCGGCATCAACGTCACCTGGGACCGCGGGAAGAACTGGGAGGTGGTGAAGCAGATAGGCCTTGCCCAGATCTACGACTTCTCTGTCGACATGAGAAAACCGTACTACCTGGCGGTGGGCCTTCAAGACAACGGCGTATGGGTGGGGGCCAGCCGAGGGAGGATCACGAGGGGCGTGACCAACAACGATTGGTTCCCCCTCTCCAACGCCGACGGATTCGGGACCCAGATGGATCCCACCGACTTCAACACCGTTTACGCCACCACCCAAAATGGAAATATCTACCGCAGGGATCTCAAGACCGGGGAGCAGGCTTCCGTTCGACCCCGTCCGGGCCGGCCGGCACCCGGTGAAGAGGTGGAACGATACCGTTTCGACTGGAACACCCCCTTCTTCCTCTCCCCTCACAATCCTCGCACCGTTTATGTGGGCGGGAATAAGGTTTTCAAGTCGGTGAACCGTGGGGACAGCTACACCGCCATCAGCCCGGACCTCACCGCCCAACCCGAGGCCCGGAGCAGCGCTCTCGTTTCCATCGACGAGTCCGGCCTGGTGCAAGGTCTTCTCTGGGCCGGCTCCAACGACGGCAATGTCTGGGTCCGCCGCAGCGAAATGCACGACTGGGAACTCCTCAACGGGAACATCCCGGATGCTCCGGAGGGATACTGGATCAAACACGTGGAGGCCTCCAACCATGAGCCCGGGCGGGGTTACGTCGCTTTTGACGGCCATCGCCACATGGACCTGAATCCCCACATCTTCATGACCGATGATTACGGGGAGACATGGACCAACATCACTGGAAACCTCCCGGAGGGATCCATCTACGTAGTGAAAGAGGACCCGAGGAACCCCGATCTTCTCTTCGCCGGCAGCGAAGTGGGCCTCTTCTTCACCATCGACAGGGGGGGGACCTGGGCCCGATTCATGAACGGCCTACCCACGGTTCCGGTTCATGACCTCATCATCCATCCTCGGGATAACGACCTGATCGCAGGGACCCACGGACGGGGCGCTTGGATCGCGGACAACATCACACCGCTGCAGGAATTGACGTCGGACGCCATGGAGGAAGACCTCCAGCTCTTCGAGGTCCGGCCGGAGACCCAGTGGGTGACGGTCTACGAGTTCTCCTGGACCACGGACAAGCGGTTCTACAAGGACAATCCGCCCACGGGGTCTACCATCGCCTTTTACCTGAAGACCGAGCCCACCCAGCTGGCCACCCTCGAGATCCTGGATATCGCCGGCGACGTGAAACGGACCTTCGAGCCTGTACTTCAAGGCGGCCTCAACACGGTGTTCTGGGACCATCGGGGCCCTCCACCTCCGCCGCCTCCGGAAGGCTCCGCTCCACAGCGGTTCGGTCGCCGGAGAATGGCACCTCTGATGGAACCCGGGGAATACCTGGTGCGGCTCACCGTAGGTGAAGAGGTCCAGACAACCATGCTGGTCATCGAGGCGGACGACCCGGAGTACCTGGGGCGGTAGCGACCAGAGCGGGGCTACAGGAAGAACCCCAGGGCGATCATCGTGAGGATCAACCCACCGAAAAAGACGCTGAACATTACGGAGACCCCTCTTCCCCAATTCATGGCGTATCCGATGCCAAACCGACTCTCCACCAAGAGGGATGGATCGTCCGGGTTGACGTAGAACATCCCCAATATCCAACGGCTGTTGTCCGCCAGCCCTCCGGTCAACCGGCCCTCTCCCGGACCCCGTTCCAACCGGGACCCACCCTGGCCGACCGTCTTCAACAGGAAGAACAGGCCTGATGCCATCAGGATGATCATGACGACCATGAATCCGAAGATACCCGGACCGAATCCACTGGCTTCACCGCGGCCGATTCGCACAACCTGGAGGGAGAGTGTGGTCATCAGCACCAGGTACAAAAGGGCTGCCCCGCTGAAGATGTATACGTTCGTGCTTCGGAAGGCCTCTTGCGCCTCGGCCGACCGACTTCCCGGGCCGTCCCGGAGGGACCGTTTGGCCGTGGAGACCATCAGGGCCAAGATGGCGAAGAGGGGAGCGATGACCAGATTCCAACCCGGCATATAGAGGATTGTGAGATAAGAGATTTCCGTGGTGTCCTCGGCGCCTCCGATGAGGCTCCAGAGGGTCGGCATCCGCTCACCCATGCTGGGGTAGCTCAGATAGGCGTAGGTCAGGGTTGCCAGAGACACCAGCAGGCAGATGACAAGGGTGATCTTGGCGAAGGATTCCCCTTTTGGGCTCCCCAGCTCGATGGCGGCAGTGGCTTTCCCGGCCTGCCCACGGTCGTCAGGGACTCCCAAGGCCTTCACCTTCCCATAGGTGCGAATGAAGTGCACCGTGCAACCGAGGAGGAGGACCACGGTTCCGGTGAGGTTCCCGGCCACCGCGTTTCCAGCCAATGTTCCCACCAGGCCCACGAGGAGAGCCGCCGCCATCACGGTCACACAACCCCGGTCCCAACCTCTCAGCACCCCCCTCGCCCGGTCGCTCTCCGAAAACTCCTCGCCCACGTACACTCCGAAGAACAATCCTTTTCGGGTGATCCGGGGGAACATGATGAAGATCCCTCCCACGAGGAGCACTCGGACCAGCAGGAACAGGTTCACAACGATCACTTCACCCATTTCAGTTCTCCGCTCCTCGGTCGTCCAGTGCTTCCAACTCGCGCTGCACGAACTCCATGAGTTCCTCGCTCGTCACCCCTCGTTGGCGGAACCTGGCCAGCATCGTTCTCATTTCCTCCACCAGAAGGACGTGGGTCGAATCCTCGACCCGTTCAGCCGGGGCAGCCACTTTCGCCCCTGATCGGCCGCGAATGATGAGGAAACCCTCTTCCTCCAGCATCCGGTAGGCTCGGGCGATGGTGTTCAGGTTGACCCCCAGGTCGCCAGCCAAGCGCCTTACCGGGGGGAGGGTCGTACCAGGGGAGAGATTTCCCGAGGCGATGAGCTGACGAACCTGGCTCGCCACCTGGGCGTATACGGGCTCGGACAGCCCTCGGTCGACGGTGATGGTAAGCATCTTGAATAAATTGTATACAATTCTGTATACAGATGTCAACAGTTCTCGAGGTAGTGACTCGCAGGAAAATCGTGTTAGGATCGATTCATGGTTGAAAAAATGCTTAGAGAGCTTCCACCGGAAGTAGACCTCAAGGATCCCGAACAACTCGCCTGGATCGATCGGACCGTGGACCAGGTCTTGTCCCGTTGCGGCTCTTCGGAAGAGTTGGGGGCATTGGAGTCGGGGTTATTGGGCCAACAGGGGCCCATGCCGGTGTTTGCCCTACTGGTTCTGAAGTTGGCGAAGTCCAGACTCGCGATCCGGGATATCCGGGACGACGTAACCCTCTCGGTTGTCCTGGCCATGTACAAAGAACACAACCGGATCAGGAGGAACGACGAACATCCCCACGGTGAGGACTTTCTTCGGAGGAAGGTCGGCCAGTTGGAGGGGTTGCTCGGGGGGCGGCCGAATTTTCATTGGCGTCTCATTGTGGTGGACGATGGTTGTCCCGAGGGAAGCGGAAGGATCGCTCAGGAGATCGTTGATGGAGACGGATTGGGGGAGAGGGCGGAGGTCTGCTTCCTGGATGAGGGGATTCGGAAGGGAACCCCGCCGGTTCGGGCGCTCTCATCCACGGACGATAGCCAGAAGGGCGGCTCCATCATCTATGGGATGTGGGAAGCTGCCCAGCGGGAAGCCAGAGGGAAGCACATCGTCATCTACACCGATGCCGATCTCTCGACCCACCTCGGTCAGGTGGGCCTCCTGATCGAACCCATACTGAAGGAAGGTCGGGGAGTGGCCATTGGGTCCCGGCGAGAACCGGACTCGGTGGTGGTGAAGAAGGGAACTCGAAACGACCGTGGGAAGCTGTTCATCTACCTGTGGAAAAGGATGGTACCGGTTCTCGGCGACGTCATCGATACCCAGTGCGGTTTCAAGGCATTCACAAGCGATACCCTCGACCAGATCCTCGACGACCTGCTGGAATACCGATTCGCCTTCGACATCGAGCTTCTGCTGAAGTCGGCACTTCAGGGAGAGGGGAACATCGCGAAGGTGCCCTTGGCCTGGATCGACAGTGAAGAGGCCTCGACCACCACCGACCTACAGCCGTACCTCCCCATGCTCCGGTCCATCGCTGCCATGTACCGGGCCTACCTGCCAGAGGACCCGACCCGGGAGGAGTTTGCGTCCTTCATCGAAGAGCTGGACGAGTCGGGGTTTGCCCGGTTGGTCGAGAACATCCCGTCCGAAATCGTGGACCGTGAGCCCTACGAGTTCGCCGGTTTTGAAGGGGTGTCGGTGGACGAGCTGCGGAGGCGCGCAGATTAGCCAGGGAGAGGTGGTGAGGCGGGGACCGTTCGGCTGATTCCCCCTTCAGTTCATGGACGGGTCGAAGGGAAGCCGGGACAGCTGCTGGTACTCCGGCCCCTTCCGCTTGAGCACCCTGCTCCAAAGGAGGTCGGGGGCATCGGTGAACACGTCGTCCACGCCGGCCGGTTCAAGTATCCAGCTGTCTGCTGCCATTTCGGCCTCGAGCTGACCAGGCCCCCAGCCAGAGTACCCCGAAAACACCCGAGCTCTGAGGATGCTGGGCTTGATGTCCCCAGGCACGTTGCCCACGAGAAAGCCTATGGACTCGAAAACCGGGAGATCCAGCAGCTCCGGCTCCTTCAGCTCGGCCAGTAGCACCAGGCCTTCGGGCTGGACCGGTCCGCCCTCGTACAGCCGGTCGCCGGGCGGTACCAGGGGGCCCAAAGGCGGAGCGATTTGTTCGACCGTGACCTCCAAGGCCCGGTTCAGAACAACGCCCAATGCCCCGTCCTCGTTGTGTTCTCCAACCAGAACCACCGTGTGGCGGAAGTTCGGGTCGTGGAGTCTGCCGCTGGAGATCAGCAGGCGGCCCCGGAGGCTTTCCATCTCATTCCCTCGTCTTTCCCGTCAAGGGCTGGTTGGTTCTCCTGAAACGTAGAGTCACCCGGCGGACCTCGCCACGATAACGAGACGCCTTTGTGGTCGAGGCCCCACCGTCTCCGTGAGCGTTGTCCTCCTCCCGCCTGGTCAGGGTTCGCCCTTGCGGACGCGCTACGATAGCTTTTTCATGAAACACAGGGCTGACCACCAAGTTTACGACTAGCGCGCCGGGTACACGGACTATGCGCTTTTCCGGCCAGGATCACTCCGGCATCGGTCATCGTGGGAGTACACCATGCTACGCTCCGCCTCTTTCGCCTGTCTGCTGGCTTTGTTGAACTGGACGCCGGCCGGTGCCCAGTTCATCCGAGGCCACCTCATTGACGATTCCAACGGCGCCCCAGTGGGTGGGGCCACCCTCACGGTCCTCTTCGGCGAGGTCCGCACCTCACAGACTCTTACCGGTGATGATGGGTCCTTCTTGATCTCGTTGGATGCTTGGGGAACTTACCAGCTCGAGGCGGCGAGACTCGGATACGAAACCACGACCTCCCAGCCCTTTTTGGTGGAACCCTCTGACACGCTCACCGTGGACTTCCGGATCCTCCCAGACGCGGTGCTTCTGGCACCCCTCCTGGTCACTGCCCGATCGAACCGGGGACGTGAGGCTTTTCTCCGCCGCATGGACGACTGGGGGCAGGGGATCTACATCACGCCAGCCATGGTGGATTCCATTCAACCACGCCGTCACCCGGCCGAGGTCCTCCGAAACCAGCCAAAGGTCTGGCTTTCTTGGAGCTGGGGGCGTGATCCCTGGAGCGGGATATCGGGACCGGTGCCGAACATCCGCACCTACCTGGGCAAGACGGGATGCGTTTCCTATATGATCGACGGTCGTGCCGTTCGCCGGCCACGGTTCGCCGAAGGCCCCATGTGGCTGGATTGGCCCTTGAATACCCTCGAGGCCGAGGACATCGTTGCGGTGGAGGTCTATCGGCACATTTCAGAAGTGCCCGAGGAGCTCCGAAATGCGGCAAATGAGGTTTGGCATGGCCAACCCCTTTCGAACCTACCGAGCATCGTCGCGGGGGGGGAGCGAGTAGCGTGGGACTTCATGTCCGAAACCTGCGGGATCATCAACTTCTGGACCCAGGTTGGGTGGTAGGGGATCGGGAAGGTATCAGGAGTCAGGAAACCGGCCTCCAGCCGGCAAGGTTTCCTCGACTCGCTCGAGCCATGTCCTGTTCCCGGGCGTGTCCGCTGATCCGGAGATGCGGCCACGCGCTTCACTCAGGGCACGGACGGCTCGTTCCTGGTTCCCCAGCCCGACATGGGCTTCGGCCTGGCCAAGAAAGGGAGTTGGGGAGTAGGCGTGATCGGCCCCAAAGGCTTCTTGGACGGTCCGTTCCAGAGTTTCGAAAAGGGGCAGGGCGTCAGCGTAACGGGAAGAGGCCAACAGCGCCCGGGCCCAGAGAAGTGTCGACCGAACCGCACTTGGTTCTTCTTCTCCCCTCAACCGTACGAGAATCTCCGCCGACTCCTTGAACGACTCGATTCTCTCTCGGGCATCTGCTGAGAGGGACCCCTGTTGAAAAAGGGCATCGGCCAGCCGTGGGTGGTCGTCGTACAGGCGACGGTAGAGTGCCACCGCTTCTCGCATCTGCTCTACCGCATCGAGCCGTTTTCCTTGTTGCCGGAACAGGGCAGCCCGTTGAAACAGGAATGAGGCCGTGAGCTCATGGTCTCCAAGGCGCTCAAGAGCAATTCCATAGCCTCGAAGCAGAAGGGAATCAGCTTCTTCCGGCCGCCCCAGTCGTCCCACGGCCGATCCATAAGCCTGAAGTGCCCATGCCAGGTCGATGTCCTTGGGGCCGCCGAGTTCCTCGAACGCCGCCGCGAGCTCTCGCCCCAGTTCCGCGGATCGTTCCCAATCGCCCAACCAGGCGTACTCTACGGCCATGTTCCGGCGAGCGAAGAGGGTCCGCCGGTGCCGGGGCCCAAGGGTCTCCTCCAGAACACGGGCCGACTCCTGAACGAAGGCCAGGGCCTCCTCATGGTTGCCCTGTGAACCGAGGATGTTTCCCAGGTTGTTCGCGGTGATTGCGATGGCGGAGTGGGTCGCGGGGTAGATTGCTCGCCGGATCGCCATGGCCTCCCGACCGGCAGCCTCGGCCTCCTCCAGCTGGCCTTGGGTGGTCAGGACCCCGGCCAGGTCATTGAGAGCCCGGGAAAGGCCCGCCGAATCCGATGCGATGGCTCTCCAAACAGCGAGGCTCTCACGGATGAGGCTTTCGGCCTGGTCCAAACGGTTTTGTTCGTAGTGGATCCAGCCCAGAAGACCCACCGATCTGGCTACATCTGGATCATCAGGGCGATCGGAGAGCCTCCTCCGTTCCTCCACCGCCCGCTCTGCCCAGGATTGGGCCTCTTCGAGAACGCCAAGGCGTTGGTATCCCTCTGCTAGGACATGGAGCATCTCTGCCCGTGTCCGAGGAACGTCGGAGTAAAGGCTCTCCACCTGGTCTGCCCGTGCGTCCAACACCTGCCGAACCGTAAGGGAGTCTCCGGCAAGATCGTCTCCCCCGGCACTGCCGAAGGACTCCAGCAGGAAGCCCTGGACCTCCAAGGCTCGGTCACGCTCCACCGCGAGCCGGTCGGCTTGCTGCTGAATCCGGGCGTTCTGATTCAACGTCAAGACCGTGGCGGCTATGAGCGTCAGGATGAACGCTGCGCTGGCGAAGGACGCTGCGCGATGTCGTTGCACGAACTTCCTTGCTCGGTACCCGAAGGAAGTCGGGCGGGCAAGGACCGGCCGCCCTTCCAGGTATCGGGTCAGGTCGTCTGCCAGAGCTGCCGCAGAAACGTATCGCTCCCTGGGGTCGGTCCTAATGGCCTTCAGGACAATGGTGTCCAGATCTCCCTTGAGGTCTCTCTTCGACGCACTGGGCGGTGGAGTTGGCCCCGTATCCGACCCTGCTGCCCTGGCCGTAGCCTGGGCGGCAGAGAAGGGACGCTGACCCGAAAGCAGCTCGTAGAGAAGCACTCCCAGGGCGTACACATCCGAAGCCGTGCTGACCGGTTCTCCCAGCAACTGCTCCGGTGCCGCATAGGCGGGCGTGGCCAATCTGGTACTCGTCCGGGTCAGATCGGCCTGCTCGTCGGTGAGAAGCTTGGCGATCCCGAAATCCAGCAGCTTCGGGACCCCCTCGTTCGTGACCAGAATGTTGTCCGGCTTCAGGTCCCGGTGCACCACCAGGTTCGCGTGTGCGTGCTGAACCGCCAGTGAGACCTCACGGAATAGCTCTACTCGTTGGCGTATGCCCAGGCGTTTTCGGTCGGCATAACGGTCGATTCTCTCGCCCTCTACGTACTCCATGACGTAGTAGGGCCGCCCGTCCTCCGTGGCGCCTCCTCCATGAAACCGAGCGATACCGGGGTGCTCCAATTGGGCCAGGATCGCCCGCTCCCGGGCGAATCGATCGGAAAATCCCGGATCGAACCCTTCGCGGATGATCTTGACGGCAACGTACCGCTCGAAATCCGGGCCTTCCTCAAACGCGAGGTGGACCTCTCCCATCCCCCCGACTCCGAGAGGCCGCACCAGGCGATAGGGTCCGATCCAGCTGGCTCCCCCTTCGCCCGCCATCGTTTCGTCCAGCCGAACCGCCGGCGTCTCCAGGAACCCGTCTGCCTCGGCGTCCGCCTTCAGCAAAGCGAGGACCCTGTCCTTGAGAGCCGGGTCCCCTTGGCAGGCCTGTTCCAGGAAGGCTTCCGCTTCCCCAGGAGGCTGGACGATCGCCTGGTTGAAGAGCTCTTCGACCAAGGCCCAACGGTCAGGATCTTCCGGTCTGCCCGACATTCCGGTTACCCCGCCAAACCGCCGCCCGGGGCGGCGGCGGTAGAATCGGGCCAGGAAAGGGAGATGGAAGGATCGAGAACGTCCCTGAGCCAGGCTTTCGCGACCCGCCAGGACCTTCGGACAGTGACCTCGGAAACTCCCATCGCCTCGCCGATCTCCTTGTGGGTGAGCCCTCCGAAAAACCGGTATTCCACGATTCGCGCACCTCTCTCATTGAAGTGCTCCAGGTCCTGGAGAGCATCATCGAGGGCAACCAGCTCGTGGGCCTGCTCCTCCGCCATGGAGTCCGCGATGGCGTCCACATCCACATGCACAGCGTCCCTTCGGCGTTTCCGTGCGTTCCTTGCACGGGCGTAGTTGATCAGGATTCGGCGCATGGCACGGGATGCCAGGGCGAAGAAGTGAGCGCGTCCCTGCCATTCCACGCTTTCCTGGGCTACTAGCTGCACGTAGGCCTCGTGGACCAGAGCGGTGGCGTTGAGAGTATGTTCGGCCCGCTCGGCTTTCAGCCTGGCTTCCGCCAGCCGTCGGAGCTCATCGTAAACCAGGGGCACAAGGAGATCGAAGGCTTCGCGACTTCCTTCGCTAGCCTGGCCGAGGAGCTTGGTGACCTCGGAAGGATTGGCGTGGCTTGGGATTTTCGATTGGGGCATCAGGTCTCCAGCACTGCTCTTTTGCCGCAGACCCCGATGGGGTGCTCCGGGTTCCATCGGGCCCGGCCATGACCGCTTTTCCTCCTTTTTCGTTCGTCTTGGAATGAAGCCGCTTTCCAGAGCGCCTGGCTCATACCCAGAAAAAGGAAGAACCCATGACTCGCGTTCGCTATCCAGCCGCGGCCGCCCTGGCTGCTATCGCTGTCTTCGGAACCACCGGATGTGGTGGGGACGGAGACGGGGTTACGAAGCCGCCACCGGGACCGGAACCGGTGGCATCCATCGAAGTAACCCCTCTCACTTCCGACCTGGAGGTAGGAGAGATCCTTCAACTGACGGTCACCCTTCGAGACGCAGCCGGGAACCCGCTTTCGAACAGAACCGTGACCTGGACCAGCAGCGACGAAGCCGTGGCCACGGTTTCGACTTCGGGGTTGGTTGCCGGAAGCGGAAAGGGATCGGCCCTGATCACGGCGGCTTCAGAAGGAAAAAGTGGAACCGCCTCCTTCACGGTGGAACTGGCCGACTTCGCGCCCCAGCAGAATACGGCTCTGTCCGGGACGGTCACCTATGGGGAGGTGACCATACCCGAGGGCGTGACCGTGACCCTGACGGGTGACCTGGATCTGACGGCTGAGGGAGCCGTCGACATCCGGGGCGACCTTGAGGGGGACTGCGTGGCGCTGACGGTTCGGGGTGGTGGGGACATCTCCATGACCGGTGACATCATCAACCGCTGCCTCGATCCCGAGGCCGAAGGGGCAGATATCACGGTTGTTGCCGACGGGGAGTTGACCGTCGGTGGAGTCTGGAGATCCTCGGGGAATGCCGAGCTCAGCAATGATCCGACCCTGACCGATGCCGACTTCGAGCTCTCGGTGCCCGGGTCCTCTTCGTCTATCCCACGTCAGGCCCAGCAGGGCAGGCCATGTGTTGCCCGGGGCTCCTGGATACCGGATCCGGCCCGAGCCAAGAGCGGCAGAAAACAGCAGAACGGGACGGATGGCCGGGATGCGAAGAAGTGGCGTATGTCCTGTCGAGGCGAACTCCAGGTCACAGGGGGTCTCGACCTCCGCGGCCAGGCTGGGGGACAGGGCGGAATGGGGGATCACGAATCGAGTGATCACGCCAGCGCAACGGGTGGAGATGGCGGGGACGGCGGGAAGATCACCATGCGGGCCACCTCGAATATCCTATTCAGTGGCGATAACCGGGTTATCGGCGGTGACGGCGGGGCCGGGGGAGACGCGTGGGCCCTCGGGAAAGAAAATTCGGATCCTCTTCGAGCCCCCGGTGCCACGGCAAAAGGTGGCAGAGGTGGTGACCCGGGGACTCCGGCCATCATCGCGGTCGGTGATATCGTCATCGGCCCCGCGGCTCTGACCCTGGGCGTCGGTGCGATCGGAGACGGAGGGTACGCCATCGCCCTGGGGGCGGACGGCATGGATGCGGCGGATCGGGACGGGGGCGCGCAGAAGGGCGGGGAAGCCAGGGCGGAGGGGGGCCATGGGGGCTTGGCCCTGAGCAAGTACTTTCGAGCGCGAGGGTCGGTTTCGGGAGCGGAGACCGTGGCCGTCGAGAGTCCGCATTCGGGGCACGGCGGCGCGGCCTATGCCGATGGAGGAAAGGGTGGCGACGGTGACAAGGAGGATGTGGACGGGGCGCAGGGCGGAGACATGGAAGCCACAGGTGGCGGCGGTGCAAAGAACGACGTAAACGATCAGGACGGGAATCGGATCCAGAAGGGTGGAGACGGAGGGGCCGCCATCTTCGGAGCCTATCCGGCCCCTCCCACGGGGGCCTCTCGGATCAGCGTGCCTGCAGATCGGCAGGGGCGAGGGTTGGGGGGCGCCGGATTTGACGGGTGTTCGGTGGTTCCTTTCAGAATCGGAGGCCAGGGAGGCCCTGGCGGAGGCGTCGCGGGAGCCGATGGGGAGGGAGGGCCTGGTAAGGAGCAGGGTCAGCCAGGCAGTGTCCAGTTCCACGGCGTGTCAAACGCAGGGGATGGAGACGACGGGATCCCCCACGGTGACGGGGGGACCGCCGGACCGGACGGAGTATCCGCCACAGGCCAAACCATCATCGTTGAAGACAGTTTCATGGACGGTGAGGACGGCGCCGACTGTCCGATTCCGCCGAAGTACTCGCCGCTCCATCACATCGGGGGCATCCTGTCATCGGATCCCTGGGTCCTGGCCCGACACCTGATGCCCGCCCCGTGGACAGGTGACTTCTTTCATTCCAGGACGGACATCCCCGCGATTCCACGGGCCATGGACCATACCACGGTCAAGGAGCTCGGTGCGACGGTGGTGAATATCGATGCAGCCGGAGCTTCTCTGCTCGATTTCTATTTCGCCTGTGGAACGACCGGTGAGGCGGCTTTCGTTCGCTGCAACACAGAAGGAGATTTGGCACCCGGCGAGTATGTGGCGGTCAGCATCCTCCTCCATGGCGAGGTGCCGACCAACGACTCCAAGACCTACCAGTATGCTGTCGTCTTCGACCAGGACGACGACGAAAGCAACAACTTCATGGCCAGGGAGCCGTTTGGACGAGACGGCCTCGACAATGCCGATCGGTTGTACGACGTGATCCACGGTCCCGGCTTTGGTTGGGTGGCCAGATCTGCGTTTTATGATCCGCCCACCGACGGGGTCTATGCGTATGACTCGAATAGCCGGTTCATCATTGATGGAAATACCATCGTTCTCCTGATCCCAAGGAGCGAGTTCGGGACGGACTTCCCGAAGGTACGAGTCACCACTTTCTGCCACGAGGGAGACTTCGGACTGGAAGGTGGGCCCTTCTCCGGGGATCACCAAGGCCCGGTGGGGTCTCAGATGTGGCAGGTAAAACCCAACATGGGGTCCTAGACCTTCGTCCGGGCCGGAGACAGTTTTGCGGCCGGCGGTACAAGGAGAGAAGATGGGGCTGGGAGCTTCCGCTCCCAGCCCCTTTGTGACGGACCAGCCGTCCCCCTTTAGTCCACAAACGCCCAGAGCCACTTCTGGCTCTTTTCGTCCATGGCTTCAGGGTCGGCTATGTAGTAGAGGTCTCCAGCCACGTCCCGGATGACGATCCCGCCCCCGGGAACTTCCCATGGCCAGTCGTCGAGCTTGGTCTGAAAGGACCGGGAACCCTGTTCGGTCTCCACCTTCCATGTCCTGATCTCGACCTCCTCGTCGATCTCTACGATCCGGGTGACCCGGAGTACGAAACCGGCCTCCAGCAAAGAGGCCGCCAACGCCTCTCTGGACTCTGTTTCCAGCTCGTCCAGGTGGGTCACCATGGCCACCTCCTGGTTCTCCTGGTCCCGGAGAGACAGGAATTGATCGGGCTCCGACCAGGGGAAGCACCGGTGGACCCGGACCGGCAAGGATGCGCCGTTGGATATGGCCCAGAGCTGACCGTCACCCCTCCTCTCCAGGAGTAGCCTGGTAGCCTTCTCCATGGTTCTGTTGAGCCGTACCATTGTCTACCTCCTTTCTTTTTCTTGGTCGGCGTCAGGCTTGGTCTGGCCGCCCCCGACCTGCAGCTCCATCTGCAGTTTGTGAAGGCGGGCATAGATCCCGTGCGGGCGGGCCAGCAACTCCCGGTGCGTTCCCGCCTCCGCCAAACGCCCGTCTTTCATCACGAACAACCGCGACGCCTTGTGGAGCGTCGACAGCCTGTGTGCGATGGCGAACACCGTCCTTCCGGCCACCAAACGATCCATGGCTTCCTGGATCTTCCGCTCGGTGTCCGTGTCCACCGCTGATGTTGCCTCGTCCAGGATCAGAACCCGTGGGTCGTGGAGGATGGCTCGGGCAATGGACACCCTCTGCCGCTCTCCGCCCGAGAGATTCTGTCCTCGCTCACCAACGATCGTTTCGTAACCTTGGGGCAGCTTCACGATGAAGTCGTGGGCATTGGCCGCCTTCGCGGCTTCCACCACCCGCTCCAACCTGGCCTCCGGGTGACCGTACCGGATGTTCTCCAGTACCGACCCGTAGAACAGGTAGGGTTCCTGGAGCACGATGCCGATCTGCCTTCGGTAGTGCCCGGTTTCCAACTCCCGGACATCCACCCCGTCCACAAGAATCCGGCCCGACGTGACGTCGTAGAAACGGGCGATCAGGTTTGTCACCGTCGTCTTCCCGCCTCCTGACGGACCCACCAGTCCGATCATCTCCCCCGGCCTGACGTCGAAGGACACGCCCCGCAGGACCTGCTTCACGCCGTCGTATCCGAAGCTGACTTCCTC
>JABDNZ010000272.1 GCA_013043565.1 Gemmatimonadota bacterium
CACCAGAACCCTACAGCCAGAATCGCCGAGGGGATGACCCAACGGACCCAATGGTAGAGGAGGATCTCCCTATGCCCGGGACCTCCCTCCTTCGTGCTCCACTCCTGAAACACAGTAACCCTCTTCATCCCCCAACCAACCGCTACGACTGCAATGAGGACCCCAGCGGTCTGGGCGCCCGACCCAAAAGCCAGGTCCCACGGGATGAAGACTCGCATATTGATCATGGGCGGAACCGCGAGGAGGAATACCGAACCAGCCATGATCCATGTGGCGCCTTTTCGGCCGAGGGCTGTGTTGTCGGTCAGGCCGGCAACCAGGACCTCAAAAGCGGCGACGCCGGAAAGAAACGCGGCCCCTGCCAGCGCGGCGAAGAAGACCGTCCCGAAGACCCAGCCCCCGGGGATCTTCCCAAATACCTGGGGTAGGGTTTCGAAGATAAGCCCCGGTCCGGTGCCGGGCTCCATGCCCAGGGCCAATACGGCCGGGAAGATTGCCAGGCCCGCCAACAACCCGGCCGCGGTATCACCTCCAACCGTCCACACGGCGTTCTTCCCCAAGGAATCTCCTCGGTTGAGATACGATCCGTAGACCACCATGAAGGTGCCACCCAAGGCCAGGGAGAAGATGACCTGGCCCAAGGCGGCCAGGGCGACGGTTGGTGTGATGTCGGATGGTTGGAACTTGAGGATGTACCACCGAACGCCCTCGCCCGCCCCTGGAAGAGTCAGAGACCGGGCGATGATCAGCAGGAGTCCAAGAAAGAGGAGCGGAGTCAATATGGCGCTGGCTTTTTCAATTCCCGATCGGAGGCCTTTGAGAATCACCGTGACGGCGGCCAGGACGACCGCCGCGGTGAGGACGAGCTGAAGGAGAAACGATCTCCCATCGAGCCCCTCGTTGGGAGGGAGAATGTCGGATCCTGACAGGGGCGCCCCCAACGGCTCCAGGCCCGATGCGAGCCCGTGGTAGGCGACCCACCCGATGGCATTGGTGTAATAAGCTGTAGCGGCGGTTACCGTACAGAAGAAGACCCAACCCAGGACCCGTCCACCGGGAAGACCCGCCCGCTCAAAGGCACCAACCGTTCCCCTTTGCGTGCTTCTACCCAGGGTCCACTCGGCCATGAGAGCTGGAATCCCGATGAGCAGGGCAAAGAGGAGATAGAGAAGGACAAAAGCGGCTCCACCGAAACGCCCGACCATGTAGGGGAAACGCCAGACGTTTCCCAAGCCCACGGCCACCCCAACCATGGTGGCCAGGAGGGTCGCCCGTGAGGAAAAGGTCTCACGCCTCACCCCGAGTGCCTCATCAAGTCAGCTCTTCAATTGCGTTCAACAGGCGATCTACATCCTCCCCGTTGTTGTAGAAGTGTGTCGAGGCTCGGAGTCCTCCCACACCGGAGGTGTATCGCTGCGCCAGGTAGATTCCTCGGTCCAGAAGGGAGTCCAGAAGGGCGCGGTCGCCGTCCGGCGAGTCGTATATGCTGAAGATGGTTATCCCCGAGCGTAACTCCTCGTCCACTTCACCCGGCGAAATGATCCGTGCCCCGAGCTCCTTCAGTCCGGACCGAAGCTGCTCCCCCAGGCCCAGGATGTGCTGGTGGATTGTGGGGATCCCAAGCTGATTGATCTGGGCCAGGGATGCCCCGAGGCCGACGGCACCGGGGTAGTTCGATGTTCCTGCGATCTCGAATTTGGTAGCTGTGTTCTTGAACTGCCAATCCGAGTAAGGGCTGATCTCCGGTCGACGGAAGTACTCGCTCCATCCACCCTCTGGATCCTCGAGGGCAAGGTATCCCCAACTGTCGGGCTTCAAATCGGCGACACACCGGGGAGATACGTAGAGGACGCCGCACCCAAACGGTGCATTGAGCCACTTGTGGCCGCCGGCCATCAGGAAGTCCACTGGGGTTTCTTGGAGATCCAGTGGGCTAGCCCCCAGATGCTGGATCGCGTCCACCACCAGATAGATGTCCCGGGAACGACAGATTTCCCCCAGGGCGTTCAGGTCGATGCGGTTCCCGGAACACCACTGAACGGACGACACGCACACCACTCGGGTCCGATCGCTCATGAGTTCTTCGAAATGACCCGCCGTGAGATGGCCGTTCGGACCCGAATGCACGGGTGCTATCTCTACCCCGGCCGACTCCTCCTTCATCTTCCAGGGAATGGACACCTGGAGGTATTCGGTGTCGGCTATGAGTATCTGGTCTCCCTTCTCGAGCGGTATGGCGTTTGCCGCGATGTTCAGACCGTGGGTCGTGCTCTCTACAAGAGCGATTTGGTCCCGATCCACGTTCAGCAGGATGGCCGCCTCGCCTATCGCACGACTCCGCATATCGTCCATGACCATGTGATGCCGCGAAGCGTCTGCCGAACCGGGTTGAATGCAGAGATCCAGGAATGCCCGGATCGCGTCGTACGTCGGTTGTGAGATGAGAGACACGGCGGCGGCATCCAGATAGGTCAGATTCTTCGTGGCCGGGAAGGTCTCTCGCGCTCTCGCTAGGGCCTCGGTCATGGGGGGATGGGCTTTCGTTATAGGGCCGATGTGCACCGGAGGAGTGAACCTCCCTCGTTGGGAATTTATCAGGCGGGCAGGGGTTTGGCTTGGAGGTGACTTCTGAGCTAGCTTACCTGTCTGATGGCTGGAAACTAGAAGCACAAAAACCCGATTGCACGTACGGATTCCGATTTGCCCGGCCACCCGGGTGGCGTCCGGTTGCCTCCCGGAAGGTTGCGGTTCGGGGCTATGGATTTCGAAGTGTGATACTCACACCATGATGAGGAGGTAAACCGTGGGACTCTTGGATTTTGTGAAGGACGCAGGGGCAAAGCTCACGGGCCGGGAGACGGCCGACGAGCGCGCCGAGGCGGAGGCTCTCGAGGAGCTCAGAAAAGGGAACTCTCTCGTACGGCACGTGTTCGCGTTGGGCCTCGAGATCGAGGAACCGAAAATCGCTTTTGACGACGGAATCGCCACCATCCGTGGAACTTGTCCTTCCCAGCAGGAGAGGGAGAAGGTCATCCTGGCGGTGGGGAACGTCGCTGGCGTTTCCCAGGTCGACGACCGGATCCTGGTGGAAGCTCCGGAGCCGGAAGCCTCGTTCTACACCGTGGTGGGTGGGGACACCTTGTCCAAAATCGCCAAGGAGCAATATGGGGATGCCATGAAGTACCCCGTGATCTTCGAGGCCAACAAGCCCATGCTCACCGATCCCGACAAGATTTACGTCGGCCAGGTCCTGCGGATTCCACCGTTGGGTTGAGTGGTAAGCACGAGGTGGAACCGGCACCGATGGGTCCACCCCATCGGTGCCGGTTCTTTCCTGGGATGAAGAGGGCAACCCTTTGCCGAGTCCCGGTTCAGAACCTCAGAGCGTACTGGACCTTCACCATGAGTTGGGTAGCGTCCAGAGTCCATCTTCGCCCGCGGCTCAGGGTTCCGCCCGGCCCATCGGGGTCTCCAGCCAGGTCCACAACGTTGTAGTTATACACCAGGAACAGGTCTCCGAGAGGATGGAACGTCCATCGGAGCCGTGTATTTGTCCCCAGCTCCTTCGATTCATCGTCGTACTGGACGAAGCTGGTCAGCTGGAGGTCGGGCGAGAAGTTGGCCAGCACCCGCATGCCAAAGAGCCTCTGGTCGAAATCTCCAGCCTTCAACTCGCCTATGTTCCGGGTGGCAGTGAGGTCGAAGATGACGAGCTCCGAGGGGCGGATCCGCACCTCGGCTTCAAACTGATCCAGCGACCCGTCGTAGAAGGACCCGAACCACCAGGAGAGCTGGCCGCTGACCACCCGTTTCGCCGCCATTTCCCATTCGAGGCGATACCGCACGAAGTGGTACGACCCGGGGTCGATCACCACCCCGTCGGCGATTTCGAATGGTTCGTCCAGCTGTTCACCCTCCGGGTTCACATTGATCTCGATTCGATCTCCACTCTCCAACCGCCAATTGATGGGGGCGGTGAAGAACCGATAACTCTCCCACTCCCCATCGAGATCCAAAACCAGGGACGGGCGCAGTTGGTGGTTCATCATCCGAAGCCAGGACCAGGAGGATGGGTAAAGCTTCAAGCTCATTCCCCCGGATAGTTTGTTGATCCCTTTCCGCGGCACGAAACCGAGGGCCGGGTCGAAGCCGTCTCCGATCCGGAGGTAGGTCAGGGCGACGTCCCAGGTGTCGTTGGGGTAGTCGACCTTCGCCCCGAATGCCGTTTTCTCTCCCTTCAGGCCGTCCCGATCGGTCGCCAGGCCCCAGAACCCGGCAATGAAGTTCTTCGAACCGAAGAGGCGAGAAGTCTGATAGGTTGCGTCGACTCCGACCATGTGACTTCCGTCCACCCCTGACGGGTCGCCGAAGGTTGCCAAAACCCCGACGTTGGATTCCTCGAGGATATTCTGCCTCACCCGCACCGCGGCCATTGTCGTGCGAGGGACAAGGCCACCCACCTGCCCGGTACGCGTGACCAAGGCGCCATAGTTCGTGTTTCCGGCTTTCCCCGAAACCTTCCCGCCCGCACTCAGAGGAACGGCCTCCCCCTCGTAAAGGCCGATCCGTCGAGTGAAAAATGGCACCACATCGGAGTGATAAGGCGAGGACATCCCGATCCCGAAATCGAAGATGTCGGAACCCTCCAGAAAGAACGTCCTTTTCTCGGGGAAGAAGAGAGGAAACCGGGTGAGGTTGGTCCGGCGGGTATCCACCTCGGTTTCGGCGAAGTCGGTATTCACGGTGACCATCGCCGTGCTGTTGCTACCAAGGCGTTGGAAGACGTCCAGGCTGGGCTCGAAGGTTCCTTCCCAGGAGCCGTTTTCGCCGGCTTTTGCTCCCCCGGCGACGATGGCGGGACGAATGGTGAGTCCTGCTCCTGTATCAAATCTCGGAAGGTCCGTCAGGAGGCCAGCTCTACTTGTTTGGGCGATCTTCGCATCTCGGAAAGGACTTGCCCAGCGACTGACCTCCTGAAGGCGTTCGACCCTCCGCTCCACATTGAATCCCCACCGATCGAGCGATCCGTCGAAGGTGAGGCTTTGGAGTGGGATTCGGATTTCAGCATACCATCCTTCGGAATCTCTGGAGGTCGCAGCTTCCCACACTGCATCCCACTGGGGGTCCTCCCCCTCTCCCCGACGTGCCACCAGCGCATCGTATCGGGCCCCGCCTGGGTTCAAAGCAAAGATGTACCCGGTCCTGCCGTCCAAGAACGGATCCAGCACGACCTTGATGTAGTCCTCTGCCTTCAACTCCGGATCTCGGGCTTTGGAGCTGCTGACGATCCCTGCGGGCTCTGGGTCCTGGGCTGCGACTCCGATGATCAGGTGGGTTGGGCTGGCCAGCACGAAGATTTGGGTTTCTGCATCCAGATCCCCGCCTTCCACTGGCTCGATCATGGTGAGTCTATCGATGGCTGGAGCCGAGGCCCAGGCCGATTCGGAAAGGACACCGTCCAACCGAAGTTCTTCTCCGAGACCACCCACTGACAGGGAGGGTCGGGCCCGATTCCCCTCTTCCGTGTTGGCCTGAGAGGATGCGGCCGAAGGCCATATCAATGAAGGGAGAAGAAGGACAGGTACGAGGAGTCGGATCGCAGAAGTCGGTTGGCTTCGGAGCATGGCAGGGATTCGAGTGGGGTTTCGGTCCGCCGAGAAAACCCGGGATAGGGGCAAGCCCTCATCGGCGGGACGAGAAAGAAAAGCCGAAAGCAAGATAGCCACAGGGCTTCGGGAAGGGGAGATCAGATCGAGTGTTGACATATATAGAACGTCGATATATCGTAGATCTAAATAATGACCACCCAGGGGAAATCGAAAACCGATGCCTCCGAAGCAACCTCACCTCGAGCCCCAAAGCTTCGCGAAACACTTCAACGAAGCTCTGCTTCTCTCCGCCTTGGAGAGTGGTCCGAAGCATGGTTATCAACTCGCGTTGGATATCGAGGAGAGGAGCGGGAAGAGGTTCGGGTTTAAGCACGGCACCCTCTACCCCATCCTTCACAAACTGGAGAAGGAGGGTTTGATCGAGGGGGCGTGGTCAGACGAGGGCTCCAGAGGAAAACGCAAACGCTACCAGCTCACTCGGGACGGGGAGCTCTACCTCCAGGATCTGCGAATGGCCTGGAAGGGCTTCATCGATCGTTTCTGTGAGGTCATCCGGGAGGAGGGATAATGAGCCGTTTCGCCCAATCCCTGCAGGACGCGGACGCTCGATTGAGCGTACCGGAACCGGCCAGGTCCAGAATTCTGCTTGAACTCGCCGCCGACATGGAGGATCTCCACCGGGAGTACTTGGATCGAGGGCTATCGGAGGCCGAGGCGGACAGGGAAGTGGCCGAGCACTTCGATCTGTCCGACGAGACCTTGAAAGAGTTGGTCCAGGTCCACGATTCGCCACTCCAACGATCGCTGGAGAACCTCTCGGGCCAGGTCCGGGGGCCTTGGTCCCGACTACTCATGGTCGCCCTCGCCCTCTTCGTGACGGGAGCTTCGAGTAGTCTCCTATTCCGGGGAGAGCTGTATGGGGATGCTAGTGGACTGGTCTGGATTCTCATGCCCATCATGGTGATGGGCCTGGCGGTTGCTGGAGGTCAGGCCCGCCGGTTGGTCCAGGCAGGAGACATCTGGAGCCCCAGCCTTCGCCAAGGCCTCCCTCGCCTTCTGGGCCTGTCGGCTGGCATGATGGTCGTGGCCGGAGGTGGGCTTTGGCTCGAGCTGTACCGAAGTGCCCTCCGTATCCGGGCGGTGCCGAGAGAGGCGCTGATCCATTTGGTAGGGTGGCTTCATATGGCGTCGGCGACGCTGGTGATCGCCCTTTCCGGAGCCCTCGTCCTGGGGTTCCTCTGGTTCTTCCTCGAAGCCCAGGTGAGGCGCCAGGAGCTGGCCGCCGCAGCGAATCTTCTGGAGGAAGTCCGATGAGTTCTCTTCCCACCATCATTCGGCTATCTGGAATGTTCGGTCCTGTCCTCACTGTCCTGGGCCTGGTTGTCGTATTCCTATCGCTCAAGGCGGCTTGGGCGGCAACCGAGAGAGCGGAAACAAGCAGGAAGGTCCTGAGGGACCGGACCAATGCAGTGTTGTTCTGGGGTGCTGCCGCGGCGGTCCTGGGATTTCTGGGGCAGTGCCAGGGGACCTACCTGGCTCTGAACGAGATCATCTCCGCCCCGGAACTCTCCCCTCAGGTGGTGGCGGAAGGGTTCGTGATCTCGTTCATCCCGACGCTGTTCGGATTGGGGATTCTGGCGTTCTCAGGGGTCGCATGGGTGAGTCTCCGCTACCTCTCCCCAATCTCTGGCCTTCGCATTTCGCAGGAGAGAAAATCATGATTGACCTGATCCGTTTTTCCGGCCCGTGGGGGATCTTCCTCACCGTCCTTATCGTGGTGAACCTGGTCCTGGCCGGGTGGAGCCTCATGTCGTTACTGGGTCCCGGCCCGATCCCCGGCCCAGGGGTGAAGCGCCGGATCGACGCTATCCTCTTCTGGGGCCTGATGGGCGCGGTGGCAGGGATTCTCGGCCAGGTGATGGGGATTTATCTGGCGCTGCAGGCCATCAGAGCAGCACCGGAGATCTCCCCTCCGGTGGTCATGGAGGGGTTTTCTATCTCATTCCTCACCACCATCGGCGGACTCTTCCTTCTTTTGGGTTCGGGGGTGGTGTGGATGGGTCTCAGGGCCTTGTTGAACCGAAAGATGACGGTGGGAGTTCCGGCCTGACGTCCATCGGGATCGAGGCCGCCCGCAGAGGCCTCCGGGCGGCCTCGATCTCGGTACCCTCATCTGGATCCGAACTCCTCATCCTCCCAGACGATAACTGAATCCCAACAGTGCGACGGGGCGCAGAATCGGTTGGTCGACGGCATCGTCGGCGTCGTTATAGGTGTAGTCTTTCCGAGGGTTCACGTCGTCCCCGTCGGGGCTGTAGGATGTGTCGTGCCCGCTGAGGCGTGAGGAGAAGAAGTACTCCCCTCCACCCGAGACCAGCAGGCTCAGCCTCGGTCCCATTGGAAACTCGGCCTCCAAACCGGCCGCCAGGCCCCAGTGGGTGCTAGTGACGTCGAAGTCTTCGTTTCCACCGACGTATTTGAAGTTGGCTTTGAAACGAGTGTACCGGATTCCTCCGAAGAAGTTGGTACGAGGGCCCATGGGATAGATTCCGTCCAATCCCAGGCCGGTGGTGACCCCAGCTTCTTTCGGAGTCCCGTTGGTGGCATCGTTGATGAAGATCCTTCTCGCCTCCGGTGCGCTGCCTGGCTCGACGCTGGTCCTCGCGATTCGAAACCGAGCCTGGAGAGGAAACCCCTGGGCGAAGTCCCTGGCCGCGGCGAAGCCCTGGAAGCTCAGGCCATCTTGAAATCCGATGAATCCACCGACGGAAAACCGGGAGGTCTCTTGGGGCCTGAGTTGAGGCCCGGGGACCTCATCGGAGGCAGTTTGAGCCGATGGAGTTGGCTGGTCGCCCATCGTCTGCCCCTCAGCCCGAGAGCCGAATGGCAGAATCAGGGCGACACCGAGAATAGGGAGGACTGAACGCATCGTGCCGTTGCTCCTGTTGAGGATCAAAGGGAAGCACCGGCCGGTGGAGAGTTAAGGATTCCTGACACACCGGTGCGCAGAGCGCACCACGCTGCCACTTTCGTGCCAGAGGAATAATTCTCGAAGCGAAAACAACATATATGTTTACGCCCCTTGGAAAACGGGCATCCTTTGCAGGGCAGGGGAATGAAATGCCGGCCCACCCGAAGGGAGGGCCGGCTGGAAGAATGGGAGTTCTTTGGGGCCTAGATGTTTCCGAAGAGGCTCTTTCCGGAGCTGAGCAGATCGCTGCATGCGACACCAACCCGCTCCGCCATGTTCTCCTCTGCTTTCTTCAAGTAGTTCCGCGGATCATAGATCTTCTTGTTTCCGATCTCCCCATCGATCTTCAACACCCCGTCATAATTCTCCATCATGTGGCCTGCGATGGGACGGGTGAAGGCGTACTGGGTGTCGGTGTCCACATTCATCTTGATGACACCGTAGTCCAGCGTCTCCCTGATTTCCTCGAGAAGGCTCCCGCTTCCGCCGTGGAACACCAGGTCCATCTCCGCGGTTGACCCGTACTTCTCGATGACGGCCGCCTGACCGTCCTTGAGGATCTCCGGGCGCAGCTTGACCGCGCCTGGTTTGTAGTGGCCATGCACATTCCCGAAGGTTGCGGCGAAGGTGAAGCGACCGATCTCGTGCAGAGCTTCATACACCGCCAGCATGTCCTCCGGGGTTGTATAGAGCTTGTCCTCCGGCATGTCTTCCGTCCCGGCTGCTCCATCTTCCTCACCGCCGACAACGCCGGCTTCAACTTCCAGGATGATCTCGTGTTTCGCGCACAGTCGGAGGTATTCCTGGGAGATGGTCATGTTGTCTTCCAGGGATAGGATGGATGCGTCCAACATATGATTCTGGAAGAGGTTGTTTTCCCCGCGAACTCTGCGTTGGGCCGTGGCTTCGATGAGTGGTTTGAGGAATCCCTCGGCTTTCTCCGGTTGGCAGTGATCCGTGTTCAGAGCGATAAGGACGTCATATCGCTCAGCGAGCCGATGGGCTGCTTCGGCCAGAACGATGCACCCGAACGCTGCGTCCTTGTTGGCCAATCCCGACGCGAATTGGCCAGCGCCGGTCGAGAACTGGATGATGCCATCCGAGTTCGATTCGGCGAACCCCTTCATCGCAGCGTTGAGGGTGATGATGGAGGTGGTATTGATGGCTGGGTAGGCATAGCCCGCCTGCTGAGCCGCGTCGAGCATCTGCCGGAATTGTTGAGGCGTCGCGATAGGCATGGCTTTTCCTCTAATCCGTCAAAGGATGAGGGTCCAGGATTCGGCGACCGTCTGGACCGAGAATGTCCGCCGGAACCACCCCGTACTCATTGACGATGGTGTCGATGAGGGGGAGGTCTACCAGGTCATGAGAGTGGCTGGTGACGCTGAACGAAGTGGTGGGATCTGCCAGCTCGAAATCGGTCCGGTCGATCTGCTGGGTCCGGGCGATCCCCAAGGAGTAATGGAGCGTGTTGGCAAAGAGGTAGGACCGGACCCCGGCAACGTGGCAAATGCTCAGCACGTTTGCCGTACCGACCGGCGCCACGACCTTCCGGTCGGGTGTGATGGTCAGGGCACCCACGAAGATCTTGTTGGCCTGTCCTTGGTAATGGCATAGGTCATGGACCGGCACGATCAGGTTTGGAATGCCCGCCTCCTCGAGAGCGGCGGCCACCCTGGGAGTCCGCACGGGATCGAGCTGAAGGACGAACACCATGAAGTTCGGGTCTCGCTGGCGGGAGGCCTCTACCAAGATGTTGGTGACAACCGATCCTGCTGAATGGACGATGATGGAATCACCGTCTTCGAGGTGTTCCAGCCCCTGAAGTGTGACCAGATCTCTCTTCTGGAGGTAGATGGCCTTCTTATCCTCCAACATGCGAATCGCAATGGCCCGTTGTTCTTCGAAGTCCACGGTCTCGGTGAAGGGAAGGAACTCCCTCTCGAAGAGTCTCAGGAGGCGGATCAACGGGATGGGTTTAGGCCTGGAGTCCCGGATCGCCTCCCGGACCTCCTCGAACAGGACCATCAAGTCGGCCCGGGTAGGTTTGAGCTCTTTGAACGCCTGCACCAGGGCATCGAGGGCCAGGGGAGTAAGGCGGGCGGCTCCGATGGTATGGGAATGATAAAGTAGGAGCTCGTTCAGCGTCTCCCGTTCCTGCCCGATCATAGAGAGAACCTCAGGAAGAGGACCAGATAAACCGACGAGATCGTCAGAGTGATCAATGTGATCAACGCACTCGACTTCATGAATTCAAGGAAGGAAATGTCCACCCCGGACTGCTTGGACGATCCTACGGCCACGATATTCGCCGATGCGCCCACCATGGTGAGGTTTCCCCCAAAACAGGCACCCAAAGCCAGGGCCCACCAGAGAATGTCGTTCGGAATCGGAGACTCAGCCAGCATCATCTGGACCACCGGCACCATGGTAATGGTGAATGGGATGTTGTCCAGAAATCCCGACGCGATTCCGGATACCCACAGAACGGTCAGAACCATGATGTAGGGATTATCACCCAACCTCAGGAAGATGTTGGTGGCGATCCATTCGATGACACCTTCCTCTTCCAGAACACCCACCAGGATGAACAACCCAGCGAAGAAGAGGAGAGTGCTCCACTCCACCTCCTCCAAAACGTGTTCCACGTTCACTTTTGAAACAGCCAGGAGAAGGGTCGCGGCCGTGACGGCTGCGATCCCGGGGGAGAGGCCGGTGATGGTTTGTGTTGTGAAGAAGATAATCGCCAAACCCAGGCAAGCCCCGGCCTTCTTCAGGAGGACGGGGTCAAGGGGTGTTCTGGCCCATTGGAACCGAATCTTCTCCAACAGCAGCTCGACCGAAAAGAGCTTGGCCAGGTTTCGGTCGATCGCCGCGAAGCTTCTCCTGTTGAGGGCCCATATGATGACGAGAGCTACGGCGAAAGAGACGGTGACGGGGATGATCAGATTCACGACGAACTGGTTGAACGTCAGGCCCACCCGGGACCCAATAATGATGTTCGGTGGATCCCCGATCAGGGTAGCGGTGCCGCCTATGTTGGAGATGACAGCCTGACTGATTACAAAAAGCTTCGGATTGAGGCCGAGGCCTACCGTGAGCTCGACCACGATCGGGATGATGATGAGTACCGTGGTCACGTTGTCCAGGAATGCCGACAGGACCGCGGTCACCACTGAGAAGAGTACGAGGATCTTCAGGGGGTTCCCCCTGGTCATCTCGGCGATCTTCACGGTCAGGAGCGAAAACACTCCCGACTTCCTCAAGATGGCCACGATGATCATCATACCCATGAGCAGGAGGATGGTCTCGAAGTCGATGAATCCGACTGCGTGGTGTTCGTCCACCACCCGCAAGATCACCAGGACCATGACCCCCAACAGGGCGGCCACAGCCTTATTGACCAACTCGAATGTGATTGTGATGTAGACGACGACGAAGACTGCGATGGCGAGGGTCACGCTACCCATTCAGCGCTCGTTGGGTGTGTCCCGGCAAGAGAAAAAGGGTCAACGGTGTGGGTCCCCCTGTTTCAGACCAGAAGGGCAGAGGATCCCATCCTCATGGCGATGATGTAGGCGGGTTGAGTGGCTGTGTCAACAGGGGATTCCTGGGGGGATGGGGGAACGCCGGACCCGGTTCTCGGACAGTCCCAGTTCCCTTTACGAAGGAGGGGCTCGTCTTTAGCTTTCGGAATCCAAATGGACCGCGTGAATCCGGCCCCCTCGGCCGGATTTCGTGTCCGTGAGGAGCGTGCGAGTAGGGATCGCCAGTGGCCCCTTTTGGGGCTTGCTGGAGGAAAGTCCGAGCTCCGCAGGGCAGGGTGCCGGGTAACACCCGGGCGTCGCGAGGCGACGGAAAGTGCAGCAGAGAGGAGACCGCCGATGGCGGCGCGCGTTCGCGCGGGTCGCACAGGCAAGGGTGAAAGGGTGTGGTAAGAGCGCACCGGGCCGCTGGTAACAGAGGTCGCAAGGCAAACCCCACTCGGAGCAAGGCCAAATAGGGGACGAGGCGTGGCCCGCGCCACTTGAGTCCCGGGTAGGCTGCTTGAGGCCGGCAGTAATGCCGTGTCCCAGAGAAATGATCCCTCCCCGCTGAAGCCGCTGCCGTGAGGCAATGCAGATGCGGCGGACAGAACTCGGCTTATTCCGCGCGCTGCTCACACACTGCGCCCGTAGCTCAGCTGGATAGAGCGCTGCCCTCCGGAGGCAGAGGTCGCGCGTTCGAATCGCGCCGGGCGTACTAAGAGAAAGGCCCAGGTTATGCGTGGGCCTTTCTTCGTTCATGCGTTACCCCAAAAGGTAGACGCGTTCGAGCCGAGGGGTTTTTCAGGTTGGGCTCTGTCCTGTGTGCTGACCCCCGAGACGAGCGAGGAGGCCCGCCAGGGCCCCCGCAGCTCCATCGCGCCGGCCCCCGAGGTGGGATGGGCCTCCTTCCTTTTCTTCCGGAACGGCCTCCTTGCCCACCACCTATCCAGAACCCATGATTCTGTTTGGTGGCTAGCTGGGCTGGACCGGGCGGTCTCCCCTTTCAGAGGCCAAACGCATGACTCTCTCCGAGAGCAACAGGGCGCGCCTGACGGTTGCGCTGGCCGATCGATACAAGATCGAACGAGAACTCGGCAGCGGCGGGATGGCGACTGTCTATTTGGCCGAGGACCTGAAGCACCCCAGGAAGGTCGCCGTGAAGGTCCTCAAGCCGGAGTTGGCCGAGACTTTAGGGCACGACCGGTTTCTTCGGGAAGTCGAGATCGTGGCCGGCCTCAACCATCCCAACATCCTCACTTTGATCGACTCCGGCGAAGAGGACGGGCTCATCTTCTTCGTGATGCCTTATGTCGCCGGCGAAACCCTTCGGGATCGGATGAAGCGGGAGGGTCCGCTCCCAATCGACGAGGCGCTCCGGGTTGCCCGGGAAGTAGCGGACGCCCTGGCTTATGCCCACGAGAGCGGCGTGATCCACAGGGACATCAAACCCTCCAATATCCTGCTCGAAGCCGGGCACGCCGTTATCTCAGACTTTGGTGTTGCCCGGGCTGTGGGCGCCGCGGGAGTGTCGGACGCGACAGCAACCGGCATCGCGGTAGGGACCCCGAAGTATATGAGTCCAGAGCAAGCGACCGGTGGGGAAGTGGACGGAAGAGCCGATGTATACGCTCTCGGTTGCGTGCTCTGGGAGATGCTGGCGGGCGGCGCCCCGTTTAATGCCCCCACACCCCAGGCGATTCTGGTAAACAAACTATCCGACACCACACCCAGCTTAAGGGCGAAGCGGAAGACCGTACCCCCCGATGTGGAGAGGGTGATCGAACGGGCGATGGAATCCCTACCCGGGGACCGGTTTGGTACCGCCCGGGAGTTCGAGCAAGCCCTGGCGGAGCCCGAGACTGCGGAAAGACTGGCGCCGCGCCGTCGACGGCAAGCCCGGATCAGAAGGTTCGCAGGCGTCGCCGCCGTCGTCCTGATCGCCTTGGCTGGCTGGCTGATGTTCGGACGAGGAACGCCGTTGGAAGCCTTGAGCCCTTACGCCCTGGCGGTGCTTCCCCCAGAAAACCTGACCGGAGAGGAAGAGCACTTCGTCATCGGCCAGCACCAGGCCCTGATCGACCATCTGGCGTCCATCGGCGGTTTTCGGGTGATCTCCCGCCCGTCTGCCGCCCGGTACCAGGACACGGACATGGCCGTGCCAGAGATCGCCGACGAACTCGGAGTTCGGGCTGTCGTGACCTCATCCCTTGAGCGGCACGGCGATACCGTGGCTCTCCGGGTTCAAATGATCGAAGTAGAACCGGAAGAAAGCCAGCTCTGGTCCGGCTCCGTCCATGAAGTCATATCGGGTTTGTACTCGATGTACGGGGATTTAGCCCGCTCCATCGCGGCGAGTGCCGACGTCCGGCTCACGACTTCCGAGGAAACCCGCCTCGGAGGCGAGCGGCCCATCGATCGAGATACGTACGATGCTTACCTCAGGGGGATGAACCACATATACAAGGAAACTCCGGAGGACATCACCTTGGGCCTGAGATACCTCCGCGAGGCGACGGTCCAGAATCCCACGGACGCCATGGCCTGGGCCGGTCTCGCCGTCGGATACTCTGCGGCAGGACATGGCCCCCTTCCGCCGTCCGACGTATGGGTGCGGGCGAAGGCTGCTGCGGAGCGGGCGATTAGTCTGGACTCGACCTTGGCCGAGGCCTGGGTTTCCCTGGCCAACATCCGGTTCTTGGTGGACTGGGACTGGGAGGGTGCCGAGGAAGCGTTTCGGCGGGGCCACGGGCTGAATTCCAGCATCGCCGTGAGCCGAATGCAGTATGCCTGGCTCCTCTTGGTCCTGGATCGGTACGAGGAGGCCGTAGCGGAGCACGAGCTCGCGAAAGAGTTGGATCCGTTCACCCCCTTCCAGCTATCGCTTCTTGCTTGGTGCTACCTGTACGGTGGTGAGATCGAGAAGGCTAAGGAGGAGGTACGGCGACTCTTCGAACTCAGCCCCGACGATCCAGGTGGGCTGTTTGTCCTGGGGACTGCCCTCCAGTTGGAAGGACGGCACGAAGAGGCCATCGCCACTCATGAGCGCATGGCCGAGTTGGCCCCCTATTATCGGTGGCTTACGGGCGCCACGTACGCCCGGGCGGGACGGCACGAGGAGGCACGACGGATTGCGGCCGAGATCCAGGCGGGAGAGATGACGGGTTTCGACGCCTTCGGGCTCGCGGTCCTCTACGGGGCCCTCGGGGATGTCGAGGCCACGTACCGGTGGCTCAACCACGAGCCTAACCATGTTTGGCGTGCGGCGATCGTCATCGATCCCGTTCTCAGAATCCCCCGGGAAATCCTGGCTGACCCCATCTTCGAGGAGTTCCTGGATCGCCTGGGTCTGCCCTTCCCGGAGGGGTGAGGTAGCGCGCCGGCAACCCGGTCAGCCGAGAGTAACGGCCGGGGAGACGAAGGTAAGAATGGGTTCGGCAGAAACTCTTACCGCCCTCCTGGGTAGTCACGCACTTGGCAGGAACCAAATCCTCTAAGAAAAACAGGTTTCCCAGGCATGGCCTGACCGGAATGGTGCGTGGACTTCCCGCGTGCCCCATCAGTTCATCCTGGCCGAGGGCTTTTAGAAAACCCCATTTCTCATCCCCAATCTGGAGTGACGCCATGAAAGCAGCGGTTGTCGAAGTGTTCAAAGAGCCCCTGAAAATCTGGAACGACTGGCCGGACCCGGAAGTAGGGCCGGATGACGTCCTGGTGAAGGTCATGGCGAACGGTATCTGCCGCTCGGACTGGCATCTCTGGCAGGGGCACTGGGATTGGATGGGGTTTTCTCCCCCGCTCCCGGCAGTTCTCGGACATGAGTCCGCAGGTGTGGTGGAAGAGGTTGGTTCGAACATCCAACGCTTCAAGAAGGGCGATCGGGTGGTCTTCCCCTTTGGCCAGGCTTGTGGTCATTGCGAGACCTGCGCCCAGGGGGACCAGCATGTCTGTGGGAACCTCAGCATGTCGATGTTCAGGGGCGCCGGCGGGTTCGGGGAGTACACGATCGTGACCCAGGGGGATGTCAACCTTGTGACCCTCCCGGAGGGCATCTCTTTCGTGGAGGGCGCAAGCCTCGGGTGCAGGTTCATGACGGCCTTTCATGGGATCACTGCTCAAGGGAAGGTGGAGCCTGGAGAGTGGGTCGCGGTGTTCGGTTGTGGAGGTGTTGGACTCGCCGCCGTGGACATTGCCAGCGCCATGGGAGCCAACGTCATCGCCGTGTCGCGAGGCCAGGAAAAGCTGGACAAAGCAATCGAATTGGGAGCAGTCCACGCCGTTCAGGCCGGGGAGAACACTCACGAGGAGATCCAGGAATACACCGGTGGGGGTGTCCATGTATCTGCCGAGTGCCTGGGAACGGCCGCCACCTGGATGCCCTCGATTCTTTCCATGCGCACCGGAGGTCGGTTGGTGCGGATGGGAATGACCGGAGCCGAGGAGAGGGGCATTCTTCCCGTTCCGGTGGACCTCATGGTCGGGAAGGAGTTGACTATCGTTGGGTCCATGGGGATGCAGGCCCGCTGTTATCCGGAGATGCTGCGGATGGTGGAGTCGGGGAAGATTTCTCCATCGTCTCTGGTGACGCAGGAAGTCTCCCTGGAGGGTGTAAACGGTGTCTTTGAAGAGATGACGAACTTCAACACCCTCGGGTATTCGGTCGTCAAAATGGGCTAGGTGGGAAGCCACCTTGAAGTTGGGCAAGGGACGGCCCCGGGCTGATGCTCGGGGCCGTTTTTGTCTCGGCCGAGAAACCTGTCGGCGAGAAGGTCTAAAGAGGGATGTACACGACGGTATTGGATATGAGGATCATGATGAACACCAGGCACATGACCATGGGGCCCAGGTAGATTCGTCCAGTCATCCTGAAGAAGTACCGGTGGAAATACGGGAGAACGAACATCATCGGGACCACCGCGAAGAGGAGATTCACGTACAGCCACCCATCCGTCCAATAGACCGTTCCCGTTGCGGCGAAGGTGACATATTGGACGATCACGATCAGGAAGAGCCCGATGGAGTTGGCGATCCCCGCTAGTAGCATGCTCTTCCACTCCCTTTCTCCCTCGAACCGCATCCCACCGTTGGCCCGCAATGAATTGGATAGGAAGAAGATGAAGAAGAACGGGACGTACATGACCAGAAGGCCCAGTAGGGCCGGGCGGAAAACTCTAACTCCCATAAAAAGGAAATTGTAATCCACGTGAAGGAAGTAGTAGACAGAGAAAACAAATAGGAAGAAGGTCGCAAAAATGGTAAGGGCCAGCACGAAGGTCCGACCGAGCTCAGATCGGCTTGTGCCCAACCCCCATGAATCGGGCTGAACTCCGTGTTTCTTTCCGTAGAAGCGATAACTACCCCAGAAGAACAGAAACCCGAGAGACCCGTTCAGGATGGCCCAGAGCATGACCGCGTTGTTCATCCGCTCGGGAAAGAACCACGTCGGATGTCGGGTGGATGCGTCCACAAACAGTCTCTGAGACAGCTCGGCCATTGGGATGTAGGAGAAGCACGCTATGAGGGCACCGACCGCGAACAGGCTCCAGAATAGGATGGTTCCCGGTCCCTGGGGCTTCGCAAGAGGAGGCGGAACGGGGTGCAGCAGCGGTTTGAAAAAGGAAAGGTTCAATAGAAGGGCCCCCAAAGGGACCAGAGCGACCATGGCGGCCACTAGGGAGATCAGCCCCGCTATCTCTTTCCAAAACCAGATCTGGTCTCTGGGGGAGAGGCCGCTATCCAGTCCAAACACTCTTTCGAAGTACTCAATCTGATTGGCAGTGGGTTCCAGGGTGTACGGTTGGAAGGGGTGAAGCACTCGCTCATTGTGTACTACCCTCAGCGACCTGTCAGTCACAGACCCGTAGTACGTCCCCAATCCCACCTCACTCACCTCCGGTGCTCCCGCAGATCCGCCGGAATTCACCAAGCGTAGAGCTTCAGGTGCTCTCCGCATGTCTCCGTTTCCGAGTTCATTCCGATAAGCTCCTTCGTCAAAGAACGCGTAGCTCATCCCCACGTTGGAGCGAACGTCTCCCAGAACCTCATCTGTGAGGGTCAGGACGTAGCCGGACACGAAGACTGAATGGAGCTTACTGGGCGTTCCGGACTCACGGGCCTTCCGCCCGAAATAGTTGGCGCCCCGGATGGCGGCGTTTCCTCCCGCGGAATGACCGGTTGCGCCGATCCGGTCCTTATCGATGTAATTCAGGTTCTCGGAGCTGGCTGCGTAGTCCACCACCGCGAACATCCCGTACCCCTCTGTGGTAGCCGCTCGTGTGCTCATCGAAACACTGGATCGCCCCTGGGCATAGGGATCGATGGATGCGATGACGATCCCTCTGCGAGCGAGCTCCAGGGAGATGTTCGCCAAGGCCTCCTTTGACCTCTGGAATCCTGGGACCACCACGACGAAAGGGGCGGGGTCTTCTCTCGTGGCCGTCCGCGGTTTGAAAAGGTCCGCCACCACCCACTGCCCATTTTGGGTTGGGATCTTGATGTCTTGGACCTGAACACGGCCGCCGGCGCTCTGAATACGCGAGCCGAAGAGGCTCGAAAGGACAATGATCAGGCAGCAGGTCAAAAGAAGCCGTTTACTTTCTTTGCCCTGATTCTCCGTTTTGCTCATCCTTGCATGGCCTCCGGGGTTCCTGGATCGGGCTGCGTGAGGAGCCGAACCCAGGGTACCCCGGAACGACTTTGGGTGCCAGGGATCGATCGAGGTCCGCCTCCGGTACTACGACGGGACAGTCGGATCTCCTAGTTTCTTTCTAGGGAACAGTTTTCCTTCTCATAGGGAATGGAACGTGCCGTTCATTCGAGTTGCCACCTTCCTTTTGGCTGTTCCGGTAGCAGTCGGGTGTACCCTCGCAGGGGGTTCAAGTCAGGTGCAGCCCGGCGCCCGGCCAGCCTCTGCACGGGATCGCCCCGAACCCCATTCGGACCGTCCGAGGGAGCCCGCTCCGGCCCCATCCTCCGGGGCTGAAGGGGCGGACATTGCCGGAGAAGTCGTGGCGACAGCATTCGATGCCATCGGATCCCCCTATGTTTGGGGAGGGACCGGTGCCAACGGCTTCGACTGCTCGGGTTTGATTCAGTATGCCTACGGTCAGTATGGAATCGAGCTGCCGAGGATCAGCAGGGAACAACTACGGAAAGGGTCTCCGGTAGAGGTCAGAGTAGGGGCCCTGAAGCCAGGGGATGTATTAGGTTTTTCCGCTGTGGTGGGTGGGGAGGCTACCCACGTCGGGCTCTACGTCGGGGACGGTCGCTTCATCCACAGCAGTTCCAGCGGAGTCAGGGTTTCCAACCTCAGGGAGCCCTACTGGCAGCAGCATCTTGTGGCGGCCCGACGCATGGTCCGGTAGGCCTGCCGGCTGCGAAGGGGACGGCGACCATAACACGGAGGTGGGCTTGGGAGAGTTTCTTGTTTTTGTACTCATCATCTTCACGTTAGGCTGGGGCACAGCCTTCCTG
>JABDNZ010000275.1 GCA_013043565.1 Gemmatimonadota bacterium
GTCACCCCCTATGTCCTCGGCCGGACAAGCTCCCTGGACGAGTCCCTGGGGTCTCCCGGCCGAACGACCCAGGCCCGTTTCGGTGGAGATCTGAAGATGGGGCTGGGATCGAACGTTACCCTGGACGCCACGGTCAATCCGGATTTCGGTCAGGTCGAGGCGGACCCCGCCAGGGTGAACCTCACGGCATTCGAGACCTTCTTCCCGGAGCGACGCCCTTTCTTCCTGGAGGGTAGAGAGCTGTTTCGAACTCGTGGCCCAAACTGGTTCTACTCTCGCCGTGTAGGATCAACACCTTCCTCCGCCGCGGGCGGCGGGCGTTTCGAAACAGTGGAGAACGCAACGATCCTGGGCGGCGCCAAGGTCACCGGACGACTTCCTTCGGGTGCATCCATCGCAGCCCTCGGGGCGGTGACCGGCAGCGAGCGGGTTCCGGCCTCCCAGAGCACGGGAGGAGAGCCCCTGGAAGTCGCACCCAGGACCACCTTTGTCGTGGGAAGGGTCCAGCAGGAAGCGGGACCGAACGGGTCCTACTTCGGACTCATGGGCACGGTCGTGGACCGTTCCCTCTCGGAGGGGGGGTGGCTGGAAAAAACCACACCCCACAGGGCCATGACGGGAGGGGTGGACTTCGTGAGACGCCTCGGGGCGGGGGAGTATGAGATCACGGGGTTCGGTGGCGGCAGCAAGGTGACGGGTACCCGAGACGCCATGTGGCTCCTTCAACTCTCGAGCGCCCACTACTTCCAGCGACCCGACGCGAAACACGTGGAGTTCGATGCCAGGCCCACCAGCCTATCGGGATGGGCCGCAGGGCTGAAGGTCGGGAAGATCAGTGGCGCGCCTTGGACCTGGGACGCCGAAGTCTCCGCCGCATCGCCCGGTTTCGAGATTCGGGATGCCGGTAGTCAGAAACGATCGGATCGAATCGATGCCCGGGTTGGAGCCCGGTACGAGGTGAGAGACTCGAGGGGAGCCATTCGGAACCGAAGCCTGGGACTGGCCCTCTCCAGCGGGTGGAATTTCGGGGGAGTGCGTCGGATCCTTTCCCCTTCCGCGTTCGTGTCTGCAACGCTCGGGAACCTCTGGAACACCTCTCTGGAAGTCGGGATGAACTTCAGATCCCTGTCAGACGATCTCACCAGGGGCGGTCCGCTGATGGAGACGCCCCGCTCCATGTGGGGAAATCTTCAGGTTTCCAGCGCAAACAGTAACCGCGCCTGGTGGAGTGTAGAAGCCAGCGGATTCAAAGACGAGATCGGTGGGTGGAGTGCTTCCATCAGCGGAGGAGGGACCGTCGTTCCCGGAAAATGGCTCGAGCTCTCGATCTTTGCCGGAGGATCTTCCGGGGATGCCTCACGGCAGTTCCTGGCAGCGATGGAGGGGGGGCCGCCAGAGACCTACGGAGAACGGTATGTCTTCTCCTCTCTCGAACGGGAAGAGTTCTTCGCACAGGTAAGGGCGAAAGTAGCGTTCGCCCCCGATGCGGTCCTTACCCTCTATGCGGAACCCTTCATTTCCTCCGGAGCAGCGCATGATTTCGGCGAGCTCACGGCCGCCGGAGCCCAGACCCTCCGGACCTACGGTACCGATGGCACCACAATCTCCCGTCTCGAGGATGGTGCTCACGAGGTGATCGACGGAGAGGATATCCTCAGGATCGAGAACTACGACTTCTGGGTCCGATCCTTCCGGAGCAGCGCCGTGTTCCGGTGGGAGTGGCGAAGCGGCAGCTCCCTCTTCCTGATCTGGCAGAAGAACCTCTGGTCGTTTGCCGATTCTTCGCGGCCCACGACCGCCGATATGCTTCTCCGTTCCATCCGGGACCCGGGTGAGGATATTCTCGTGGCCAAGGTGAGCTTTCTCCTGGGGTCTGGCTGACACCCGGGATTCCGGGATCCGTGTTGGACCCGGAAGCCTGCCCGCGGTGACCGCGACCGGGACCGCGAGGAGGACGGTGATTACCCACAGCAGGAATGGTGTCTGCCGGCGAGAATTCCTCATGGTGCGCATGGTCCTCTCCTTCGAGGACGGAGTTCGCTATTTGGCTTAAACGTCCGAGGATAGCCTATCGATCCGGGAAGGAGGAAGAAGAAGAAATCGGACCCGAGTCCGATCCCAGACATGCGCTTCTTGGAGGCTGTGCCCATTATGAAGGGCAACAGGCCACCGCCTTTGGTTGCACGCCGGAAGGCCGGGACAGTGGGTTCGACTCCCACCTAGAAAGGGGTCTCGGAGCCGGCGGTGGGGTTCGAATCCCCGGGTGGCCATTCCATCTGATATTTACACGTGGTGTCGGAAGCGGCATCACCAGCCCGGTGGGGGAGCATGAGCTATCCAGGCCGTCGTTTCTTTTCGATCTCCGCTGCCCTTCTCTTCGCGACCATCCTCGCCGTTGGCTGCGGTCCCGGCGAGCCGGCCACTGACGAAGTCGAAGCTAGCCAAGGCGGTGACACCTACGACCTGGTGATCCTGGGTGGTCGGGTCATGGACCCGGAGACGGGCCGGGACGAGGTGGCCAACGTGGGGATCCGCGGTAGCGAGATCGCCGTCATCACGGCCGGCCCCATCCAGGGCAATAGGTCCATCGATGCCTCCGGTCACATGGTCGCTCCGGGCTTCATCGACATCCTCTCCAGCATCCGGCCCGAGAGAAAGACCCACGAGGACAAGGCCGCCGACGGCGTGACCACGGCCATCGGACTCCACGGCGGACCCATCGACGTGGCAGGATACGTCGAACGGCATATGGCTGTGCCGCCCATCCTCAACTTCGCCGCCACGGTCGACCACCGGGCATGTCGGGAGGCGGCGGGCATCACCGATCGCTACGCCGCCGCCACCCCGGAGCAGATCCCCGGGATGAAGGAGTGTGCCCGGCAGGCGATACGGGACGGAGCCGCAGGCGTGGGCTTCGGCCTCAACTATTCCCCGGGCGCCTCCTACGAAGAGACCTTCGCCATGTTCGAGGTGGCCGGCGAGTTCGGGGCCATGGCGGCGCCCCATGCCCGCTATAAGGGAAACGTCTTCCCCCTGACCATGAGCCTGGCCACTATGGAGGCCGTCTCCATGGCCGCCGCCACCGGGGCCTCCCTCCAGATGATCCACCTGATATCCAGCACGGTGGGCTCGGCGCCGCTGAGCATCGACCTCATCGAGGGCGCCCAGGCCCGGGGGGTGGACGTGGGCTTCGATTTCCACGTCTGGACCCGAAACCAGACCTCCCTCCAATCGGCCCTCTACGACGAAGGATGGCAGCCCCGTTTCGGGGGCGCTGACTACACGGACGTCTACGTGGCATCGACCCAGGAACGGCTGACGGAGGAGCGATTCTACGAGCTGCGGGCTGAGCCCGGGGCCCTCAGCGTTCAGGCCGAGTTCATTCCCGAGGCGGAGATCGTCATGGGCATCCAAAGCCCCCTTGGGATCATCACTTCGGACGGAGGGGGACTGGTGGACGGCACGGGTCACCCCCGGAGCGTCGCCACCTTCGCGCGCTTCCTGGGCCGCTACGTCAGGGACCAGGAGGTGGTGGGCTGGATGGAGGGCATCAAGCGCATCACCCTCCTCCCGGCCAAACGCGTCGAGAAGGCCATGCCGGCCATGGCCCGGAAGGGTCGGATCCAGGTTGGAATGGACGCCGACCTCACCATCTTCGACCCGGCCACGGTTCAGGAAAGAGCCACCTACGCCGAGCCCGACCAGCGCTCGGCGGGGATCCCCTACGTCATCATCAACGGGGTGCTGGTAATCGACGCCGGGGAGCCGGTGGCGGATGTAGCGCCAGGGAAGTGGCTGGGGCAGCCGAGGGGGTAAGGCCTCACCCGAACATCAAGAAGAGGGCGTGCCCGAACACGCCGGCGCAGAGGCCGCCGACGAAGTGGGTCATGATGGCCACGCTGGTCAGATCCCGCTCCCTCAAGCCGTCCATCATCCCCACGTGCACGCTCAGGAACCCGGCGTTGCAGATCCCGATGGCCGTGAAGACGCAGATTCCTTTGGTGTCGATGATGCCGGCCTCCAGAAACTGGGGGACCATGGCGATGGCGGCCCCCACGGACCCCAGGGATGTGACCGGGAAGGCGATGGCTTCCGGGTTCGTGAACCCGAACAGGGGCTCGATGATGAAGGACAGCTTTCCCCCCACCCACGGGAAGAACGCGATTCCCTGGTAGGCGTCGCCCGTGTAGCCGGCCTCGCCGGGCCCGAAGGCCAGCATCATGACTACGGTGCACACGATGATGATGCCGGGCATGATATCGAGCCCCGTTTTCACCCCGTGGGTCCCGCCGTCCAGGAGGGCCTGGAGGGCCCTCTCCGGGACCGTCCCCTTCCGCACTTCCCTGAAGCGCAGCAGATCGTACCCTTCGTCGCCCTCGGTCAGCACCTCCCGGTCCCTGCCGTACTTCTTCCTGCCGAAGAACCCCATGAGGCGAACGCTGACGATGCCTCCCAGGATGGCGCCGATGTTGCCGAGGAGGACCGCTCTCCCCAGGGACTGATCCTCCGACGACTGGGCCAGCATGAAGGTCGTCACGATGAGCCCCATGCCGAACACGGCGCCCAGGTTCACCAGGGTGGTGACCTGCCATTTCTTGAAGTACTTGAGGAAACCCTTGTCCACGCCCAGGGGCATGATGGCCGGGTTGTCCGACAGATACGTCGCCACGACACCGATGGAGGCCGCCCCGGGAAGGCCGAACAGGGGCTTCATGAGGGGCGAGAGGCCGCGGTTGGCCAGGCTCACAACGCCAAATTCCGAAATCAGGGCCGTGAAGGCCCCGGCCAATACGATCACACCCATCAGGAAGAGGACGGTGTTCAGGATGAGGTCGTGGGCCGTGCCCATGGCCGTCTTGAAGGTGAAGGCCAGCCCCATCTGCCACGTGAACACCCCGAAGATCAAAACCAGGATGACCAGGGCGACCACGGTCTCGGTCGTCACGGCCCGGACGATCTTCCTCTCCGGCCGATCTTCGTCTTTCACCCCAAATGGCATACCAGTGCCCCCCTACCCGCTTTTCGAGAGCTGTTCGATGGCCCGTTCCGCAGCCTGCCGAATCACGTCACGGTGGGAAGGAACCTCCAGAGCCTCCTCGAGGAAGGGGAGGTAACTCCGGTCTCCGTTCAAGCCGATGGCCGTCAGGGCTTCAGCCTGGACGAGGTAGGAATCGTCGAGGCGGAAGCGCTCCTGGAAGAACGGGTTCAGATCTTGGTGACCTATTTCTCCCAGGTGGCGGATGGCCGTCCGCCTCACGTTTGAATTGGCGTCCACGGCCGCTAACTGGTACAGAGACTTCAACTCTTTCCACACATCCAACCGCAACACTTCCAGGGCTGCCACCCGAACCGCCCAAAAGGGGTCCTCCCTCACCAGATTCATAAGGGTGCCCGCCACCTCAATATTAGTCGCATTGTCGGCCAGCTCCCGAACCGCCCATTCACGCCCGATGGCATCGTCGTTCCTGGCCTGGAAGAGGAGCTCTTCCACGCTCTTTTCGTAGCTCCACTCCTTCAGAAGCCAGTTCCCCTCGTCGAAGCGAACCAGAAGGGGCTTCTCCGGGCTGGGGAACACAAAAGCCTGCTCCTCCTGTTCGAGCCAGACCTCCTCCACTCTCTTCCCGGAGGGGGTGACGATCCCGATCCGGAGGGGAGTCCGGTAGATGGGGACTCCGTGCTCTCGGCTTTGGACCTGCCTGACCTGGACCCGGACCTCTTCCGACTCGGCGTCCCACTCCGATGCCACGTCGAAGACGGGATGCCCCGGAAGGAAGAGGTTCTGTTCGAAGAACCAATCCATGTTGCGGCCCGTCACGTCTTTCACCGTCTTCATGAAATCGTGGGTATCCACCGGAGTGTAGGCGTGCTCATGGAGGAACGTGCTGAGCGTCCGGAAGAAGGGCTCGTCGCCCAGGAGATACCTTAGCTGGTGGAGGATGCACGCGCCCTTCGGGTAGGTGTGGGAGTCGAAGTTGTCCCCGGGCAGGTCGTACCGCTCGAAAACGATAGGCCGCATGTACCTCTCCCGGGCCTCCCTCAGGTACTGGTTCTTCTTCCCCAGGAGATCCCAGGCGCCGTGGTCCTCCCCCTTCTCCGCCCGCGTCCATAGGTAGTCGGAATAGGTCCCGAAGCTCTCGTTCAGCCAGGTGTGTGACCACTCCCTCAGCGTGATCAGGTCGCCCCACCACTGATGGGCGATCTCGTGGGCGATGATCCTCTCCCACGAGAAGTCCTTCTCGGCCTTCCGGTCGTGGATGACGCCGTCTCCCAGGATCGTGGCGGATGTGGCTTCTGCCCCGCCGCCCACGTGGGGCGTCGTGACCTGGTCGTACTTGGCCCAGGGATAGGGGTAGTCGAAAAGATCGCTGTAGAACTCGATCATCCGCGGCGTCTTCTCGAAGATCCACCGGGCGTCCTCCTCGGCTTCCGGATACACCCAATAGCTGATGGGGAGGTCACCAAGCGAATCCTCGATGACAGCGAAGGGGCCGATGGCCAGCATCATGAGGTACGTCGAGTGCGGACGTTCCTGTGCCCAGTGCCACGTCGTGGCCCCAGCTTCGGCGTCCTCCGTGACTCCCACCAGCCGTCCGTTGGCAAGAACGTTGTTTCCGGCGGGGACGGTGATGATCAGGTCGTGGGTGACCTTGTCGTGGGGGTAGTCGTAGAGGGGGATCCAGTGATGCGCCTCGTTGGGCCATGAATCGGTAGAGACCATCTGGGGATGGTCGTCCCCGGCGTCATCGAAGAAGAACCCTTCCTGGGGATTGTCCCCCCGATACGCCAGGGTCACCTGGACGGTGTCGCCGAAATTCGGGGGGTTCGGAAGGATGATGACCACGCTGGAGTCGGTCGGCTGGAACGCCAGCTCCTCCCCCGCCGGGCCGAAGGCCGCCTCCACGACGATCTCCTCGGCGTCCACCTCGAATCGATCCAGGCCGTCGGCGAAGGGGGTCAGGGTGATCCGGTTCTCTCCGTGGAAGACCTTCTGATCCAGATCGAAGGTCAGGCTCACCCGATAGTGGATGAAGTCATGGGTCCGGGTCCGTTCGGTCTGGACGGGGCGGCTCCACACGTCGACCTGTTGGGCTTTGAGGGGTGTGGCGCCAAGAATTAAGCCAACGGAGAGCACCAGAAGTGGTCCGAACCGGGCCATTCCTCACCTCCCCACTTTTTGCAGTAGGCCATCTTCCCGCATGAAGGCTTCGATCTCCGCCACCGTCCTGGGCAACCCCGCCGAGAGGTTCTCGTACCCGTCTTCGGTGATCACCACCGTGTCCTCGATACGGATTCCCAGGGTTTCGGTCTGGGGCATGTTGATGTCACAGGCGAAGACGAACCCAGGCTCGAGGGGTTCGTCGGGACCGGTCATGGAGGCCATGACGTCGTGGGTCGCCATGCCGATGGGATGGTTGTAGCAGCCCCACCGAATCAGGCCGCGGAAGCGGTTCTCGGAGGAGTCGTATCCTTGTTCGGTGAGCCAAGCCTCCACCTCTCTACCCACAGCGGCGAACGTCGTCCCAGGCCGGTAATTGTCCAGACAGACCTTATGGATGCCCAAACCCAGCTCGTACAACTCCCGTTGCTCGGCGGTAAACCGGCCGTTGGCCGGGAAGGAAGTGGAGATGTCTGCGTTGTAGTAGGCGTAGTCGGGACCGGCATCCAGGATGATGAAGTCCCCGTCTTCCAGGGTGCGATCATGTTTGTGATAGTGTCCCCAGGGGTGGTGGGGCCCCGCCATGATGATGGTCTCGTAGGCTAGGCTTCGTGCTCCTTCCCGTTTCGAGACAAACTCGAAGAGGGCCGCCAGGGCCTGTTCGGGCATCCCGACCTGGGTAGAGCGCATGAAATCCAGGTGGGCCTTCACCCCGATCTGGGCCGCCTCACGGACAAGGTCCACCTCGGCCGGCGACTTCACCTTCCGCATGACCTGGATGGGGAGGAAGCAGTCCCTGATCTCGACGCCTGGAAAGAGCTCCATTAGCCGGTCGGCGAGCTGGAGCTCCCTGGTGAGGCGGCCGTCCATGGCGTTGTCGGTGATGGTCCTCTGGTAGGCGTTGAACACCTCGTTGGTGTTCATGCCCGGGAGCTCCTCCGGGCGGTGGGATAGGTAGAAGACGCCGATTTCGCGGCCCAAGTCGGCGAGAACCGCCTGCATCTCCTCCACGGGATGGGCAGCCTCGATCCCCGTGAAGGCTGCCGGATCCGTCGCCAGCTCCGGCGGGAGCCCTTCGCCCCGAGCGTCGTGCTCATCCAGGGTGAGAAAGAGGGTGCTGGTACGGTTCACACCGTCCACCACGAGCCAAGCGTTCGGTGCCTCTACCCCGGAGAAGTAGAAGAAGTCGTTGCTCTGGAAGAACTGGTCGCCGGCCAGGTGGGAGGTGGCTCCGGGAATGATGGCGATCCCGTCGGGGATCTCGTCCATCAATCGTTGGCGTCGGGCGGCGTACTCGGAGTTTTCGACCAAGGAGCCCGGGTGGACGTAGGGGACCTCCGCCGCCGGGGGCCCTTCGGAGCTGCAGCCAGAGAGGACGGGGGTCAGGGCGACGAATGGAAGAAGGAGGAGCGTTTTGGCTCTGGGGGCGGAGTGCCGGGTCATGGCCCGGTTCGGAGGAGTGGAACTCGATGTGGATAGCATGCCCATGGAGCACCTCGATCCTGGATGGTCCGATCGTCCCTCCGTGGGCTTCGCCAAAGAGGGCCGTCAGAGATCGGTTGTCGGTACGCTTTTATGGGAGGACAATGTTTCCCGTGGGTGGGAGAAGCGCTAGGTGGGGGGAGTGGCTCATGCGCGCAGATGCGACCACGGTTACCCTGAGCCGAGGCCGGGCCTTTCGACGAAACGAGAGGGTGGCCGATCCTCGACCCATGCTCTAGGCATCACGCATCCCGAGAAAACGCTTGATTTTCGGAACCCAGAAGCCGAATCTGATTATCAAATCTGACCAACAAATGACCTGGTAAC
>JABDNZ010000277.1 GCA_013043565.1 Gemmatimonadota bacterium
GGTCATGACCCCGTGGAAGATGGCGGTAAGGTCGTCGACCTCGTCTTTCCTCGTGGCCCGGATACCCCAATAGAGAAGGGCCATGAGGACGATGGCAACTAAGGCAAACAGCGGGTCCATCTGGAACATGAGGAGGAGGCAAAGGACGGCGCCCCAAGAGCTCAAGAACCACTTGGACCGGAAGCTGGGCCGGTACGAAGGCCTGGCCGCGAAGTGTTCCAGGGCGGAGATGGCGCATAGGGCCCCATAGGTCACCATGAAGAACATGGACACGATCCGGGCGACGATGTCCACATTCCCCAGGGCCACCGTGAGGACGGCCAGGGCGGCGGTGACCAACGTGGCGTTCCGGGGCTCGTTGCTCTTCCCTACACCCTCGGCCAGAAAGGGATTGGCTCCCTTGGCCGGCAGAATGCCGTCGCCTCCAAGAGCCTGGAGGGTCCTGGGAGCCACCAGAATGGAGCCTATGGCGGAAGAGAGGGTGGCCGCGGCCAACCCTATGGGGATGATGGGACCCCAAAGGGCGATCCTGGACATGATCAACTGGTCGGAGTCCAGGAGTTCTGGAGGGGCCGAAACGGCCATCTTCACGACCACGGCTACGTACACGAGCATGCCCGTGACGGTGGCCGAAAGGACCCCGAGGGGAATCGAGCGCCTTGGGTTCGCCAGATCCCCTGAGAGGCCGACGCCTGCCGTCATCCCGGTGAAAGCCGGGAAGACGATGGCGAAGACCAGGATGAACGGATCCGGGCTGTCCAACCTCGGCGGCTCGGCGGTCATCCCCTCGATGGGAGACCCCAGGAAGAACATCACGAGGGAGACCACGAGGATGCCCACGACCACCCAGAGAGCCCGCACGCCGAGGTTCGCGCCTCGGGAAACCACCAGGGCCGAAAGGCCGATCACGGCCGGAAGGGAGATCATACGGGGATCCCAGGGCAATCCGGTAACCTGCTGGAACCAACCTCCGAGAGGAGAGAAAGCCTCCGCGAAAGCGATCATGTAAAAGGCCACCGAAATGGCCTGGGAGAGGTAAAGGGAGATCCCAATGGCCCCGCCGATGGTGACACCGAAGGACCGAGAGATGATGAAGTACTCGCCCCCGCCCTCCACTCTTCGGTTGGTGGCGATCTCCGCAATGGCCAGGGCCGTGGGAACCGTGACCATGTGACCCAGGAGAATGATGAAGAGAGCCCCGATGAGGCCCGCATTGCCCACCGCATACCCGAAGCGGAGGAACATGATCGCGCCCAGGATCGTGCTGACGCTGGCGAGGTAGACCGGGCTGGTACCGAACCCGTGCCCTCGGGTCTGGTCGGAGTTGGGAGTGGTTCCTGCCACTGCACCTTCCTGGAAGGAGGGGCTCATCCGGTCGAATCGGGTATTACTGAATCTCCGGGCTGGAGCGGGAGCCGCGCAATGCTTTTCGCCCTATCCTCGATCCAGAAGCCGGAAGTACCAAACGATCCCTACCACCAGGGCCAGGGCCCCGAGGTCCACCAGCACGACATCCATCCCCATCAGTGCCCTCCTTCCTCCGATGCCGGCTTGAAGAACCTGAGCCGATTGGCGTTACTCACCACGGTGACCGAGCTGAAGGCCATGGCTGCACCCGCGATGACCGGAGAGAGGAGAAGGCCGAAGACCGGATAAAGGGCGCCGGCGGCGATGGGGATCCCCAGAACGTTGTAGAAGAAAGCTCCGAAGAGGTTTTGCCTGATGTTCTTGAAGGTCGCCTGGGAAAGCTCCAGAGCATGGACCACCCCCCTGAGAGACCCTCCCATGAGGACCAGGTCTCCGGTCTCGATGGCTACATCCGTCCCGGTCCCCAGGGCGATTCCGACATCGGCTACGGCCAAGGCGGGCGCATCGTTGATTCCATCTCCCACCATGGCGACCCGGCGCCCCTGACCCTGGAGCTCCTTCACCCGGTCGGCCTTCTCGGAGGGAAGGACTTGGGATAAAACCTCGTCGACGCCCACTTGCAGTCCTACGGAATGGGCGGCGGCGGCGTGGTCACCCGTGATCATCACTACCCTCAGTCCCTGTTGCCTCAGGGCCGCGATAGCTCCAGCGGAATCGCCTTTGACGGGGTCCGAAACAGCGAAAGCTCCGAGAAAGGCGCCCTCTCTGGCCACCAGGATCGGGGTTTGTCCCTCGCTGGCGATCTCATCGACCAGACCCTCGAAATCCTTCGAGGGGACACCAAGGTCCCTGAAAAACCCCGGACCACCCACCTGGACCTGGGCGCCGCTCACATGAGCCCTCACTCCCCGGCCCGGGGTAGCCTCGAAGCCCGAAGCCCGATCCCAGGACAGGCCTTCGGCCCGGGCTGCCTCGACCACAGCCGCTGCCAACGGGTGTTCGGAGCCGTCCTCCACAGCAGCCGCCAGGGAAAGAAGCTCCTTTTCGGATACTCCGGCGCCAGGGAGAATACGCTGAAGGCTGGGCTCTCCGACGGTTATGGTCCCCGTCTTATCCAGGACCACGGTGTCGATTCGGCGGGCAGCCTGGAGGGCCTCCCCGTTTCGAACCAGGATTCCGAGCTCAGCCGCCTTGCCTACGGAAACCATGATGCTGATGGGGGTCGCGAGCCCCAGCGCACAGGGGCAGGCGATGACCAGAACAGCCACCGCAACGACTGCGGCGAACGACAACCGAGGCTCAGGACCGAACGTGTACCAGACCGCGAAGGTGAGCACTGAAACGATCATGACGGCCGGGACGAAATAGCCTGCCACGACATCGACGGTCTTCTGGATCGACGGTTTTGAGCCCTGAGCCTTCCGAACCATTTCGACGATATGGGCCAAGACCGTGTCCTTCCCGACCCGGCTTGCCCGAAAGCGGAAGCTCCCGGCCCGGTTCAGCGTTCCTCCGACGACCGTGTCACCAAACCCCTTCTCCACGGGAAGGCTCTCCCCGGTGACCATGGACTCGTCAATGGTGCTCTGCCCGTCGGAAACCTCCCCGTCGACAGGGATTCTCTCCCCGGGCCTTACCACGACCAGCTCGCCGACGCGGACCCCCTGAGCCGGCACTTCGACCTCCACCCCTTCCCGCACGACCCGGGCATGCTGGGGCCGAAGATCCATCAGACGCCGGAGGGCTTGAGACGTTCTTCCTTTTGCTCTGGCCTCCAGGGCCTGCCCCAGCATGACCAGGGTGATCACCACTGCCGTGGCTTCGTAGAATGGATGAGCGGTCCCTTCCGGGAACAGGTCGGGGAGCAACAGTGCTGCCGTGGAGTAGACCCAAGCCGACCCGGTTCCCAGGGCCACCAGCGTGTCCATGGTGGCTTCCCGGTGCCTGAAGGCCGACCATGCCCCCGTAAAGAACCGACTACCCACATAACCCATGATGGGAATGGTGAGGAGGCAGCTCACGAACCAGAGGGCTCTCATGGTGCCGTGTTCCAGGCCTTGGAGCCCCGGGATGAGGTGGGCATGGCCGATGACGGCCACAGGTGTGCCCAGGAGGACGCCTACCCAGAACCTCTTCAGGAGACCTGCGGACTCCTTCTCCCGCTCCTTCTCCCTCCTCCGCAGGGATTCCTCGAAGTCCTCCCCCGACTCATCCTCCAATCGATATCCGGCCCGCTCCACCGCCTCCGCCAACCCCCCGAGGTCCAGAAGCCCGGGGACAAATCGGAGCTGTGCCGATTCCGTGGCCAGGCTGACCTCCGCCGATAGGACGCCCGGGTCCATTTCCATGACCCGCTCCGCCCTGGACACACAGGCCGCGCAATGCATCCCACGAACCGCCACCTCGGTCACAGCCGAGGGGACCCGGTACCCGGCCCCCTCGGCTG
>JABDNZ010000283.1 GCA_013043565.1 Gemmatimonadota bacterium
CTCCCGGACCTCCCCCATTTACTTTCTTTTCCTTGGCCTCCGGTGGCCGTACCAGGTGGATCCGCTCTTTGATATGGTCTTCCATGTCCAGGTGGGGAACGCCGTCGGTCCACCATTCCGGAGCCGGTTCGCCTTTCAGGTGGTGGTCGAAGAACTCTCGCATCCTCACCGTGTAATCTTTTCGGTTCGCTTCGTCCCGGACACCGTGGTTCTCACCGACGTACTGAAGCATGACGATGGGCTTCTGGAGGCGCCTAACGGTGTTGTAGAGCTCCACACCCTGGTTCCAGTCCACCGCCCCGTCTTGATCATTGTGTAAGAGCAGTATGGGAGTGTTGATGTTCTTTGCGTGGTAGACCGGGGAGTTCCGCTCGTAAGCCTCTTTGTGGTCCCAGGGGCCGCCGTAGAACCGACCTTGACTGCTCTCGAAAATGGCTCCATCAGCGCTGCCGCTGTTCCAATAAATCGAACCATACATGGAGATCATGTTCGTCAGGGGGGCGCCGGTAGCCACCGCCGCGAAAGCATCGGTCTGGGTCACAAGGAAGGAACTCTGGTAGCCGCCCCATGAATGACCGTGCATCCCGACTCTCTCCGGATCGACCACACCGGTTTCGATAGCCGCTTGCAGTCCTGGGAGCACGCACCACACAGCCGACATACCAGGATCGTTGACCTGATAGACGATGTCCGGCATGAACACAGCGTACCCGTTGCTCGTATAGGCGCTCTTGCTGAACCCCCCTGCCGAGGGAGGTTCGTAGCTGTTCAGCCTCTGGGAGCTCTTCTCATAGAAATAGACGATGGTGGGATAGCTCTGTCCTTCCTGATAGTCGGCCGGGAGGAAGAGGGCTCCTTGAAGTCTGTCCCCCTTGTCACTCTCGTAGTCCACCAGGATGGTCCCATCGCTCCACAAAAAGTCCGCCTGCTCCGGGTACCCATCGGTGACCTGGCGGGGGTTCCGAAGACGGGCATCGGTCACGCGGTAGTTCGGGTAGGTTTCGTTGGTGGACCATGAGATCATATAGGTGTCGGCATCCGCCGCCTTCATGAACGCTCCGTAGGACGCGTCTTCCCAAGCCAGCACCTCCGGACCCGGCCGACCCCGAGTCATGAGGCCGAGGCCCGCTTTTTTCGTCCACTCCCCGTAGATCCTGAAGTAGACAGGCTCGGAGAGATCGATCCCCGGCTCGTTGTCGGGATCAAACTGGGTGGCGCTCTGGTATCGGATTTGATCCGCTCTTCCGTTCACCGTGAGATTCACGGCGTTCCCGCCCTGAGTGGGTACCTGCCATATGTCCCAGTTATCGGACAGGAGGACAAAGTCTCCGTCTTCGGTCCAGCCCCGGGGCCGGATGGGGGGATCAACCAGGTTGTGATCGTCCTCGGTGTTGATGAAGGAGGTGGGAACGTCGGCCGTGATGTTCCGGTGCTGACCCGTGGCGAACTCGTAGGTGTAGTAATGGCCGTCCAGGTAGTAAAGGAAGTGCTCGCCGCTGGGAGAGACGTCGTTGGACCACCGGGACCGCTCAAGGATCATCTCCCGGCCCCCGTTCCTCATGTTGACGGCATAGATGTCCTGGTGCTGGCGTCCGTCCAGAGCAGCCATGAGCTCATAGGCCCGGTTGTCACGACCGATGGCCCAGGAACCCGTGCGAGCCGGGATGACGTTTTTCACCTCGTCGTCGGCGAGGCGGACGAAACGCTTCGGGCCGACCCAGTAGACCGAGGCATAGCTGAAATCCCGATCCCTGCTGGCCTGGAGCTCCTGGGCTCGTTGCAGGCGGGGATCCTTCCAGTGCCAGAGGACGAGGTCGGGCTTTTCGTCGTCCGAGAGCTCGTCAGAATCGGGGCGGGACGGCCCTTCTTCCTCCTCGGCCTCCTCCTCACCTTCTTCTTCCGCCGCCGCCTCGTCATCGTCGCCGGCGCCCTCCTTCATCTCCAGTTCGTGGATGCCGAAATGGAATGCGTCCAGGGCTTCCGACCATCTCGGGGGCCGGTTGGGGGACACCGTCATACCCTCGGGGAAACCCTCGGCCCCCTCCGGGTCGAACACCACCTTCGTGGGTCCATTTCGGCCATCGAATGCGGTCCAACCGATGATGGAGTGGAGCGGATCTTCGTACTCATCGTCCTCCACGGCCTTGAGGACGATGAGGGCACGGCCGTCGTCGTCCCAAGCCAGGTCACTGTACCTCGCCTCGTCGCTTTCAAGCACCGTGATCACCCCTGACTCCATGTCCCGGAGCTGGATCCCATTGCCAAGCATTCCCTGGGCATCCACCACCCAAGACAGCCACTGCCCTGATTCATCGAACTCGAATTCCGAGACGTTCCCGATGTTCAACCGGGCGCCCGTAGCCAGCTCATGGAGGACGATGTCCACGCCTCGGGCCCGGTCGTCACTATCGTTGCCACCGCCGCCCCGCTGTCCCGGCGGGCCACTGGGACCAGCCGAGCCCCCGCCCCCACCGCCCTGGGCCCCATACTTTCGTAGGGCGATCCAGCCTCCTCGCTCCCCCGCGAAGGCGAAGGACTGAACGTCCTCCACCTCCGATATCTCCCCGGAGGCGAGCTCCAGGATCCCAACTTTGTTCCTGGCTGGAGGCCCCTGGCCTCGAGGACGATCCGACTCCTCCTGGTCGGGAGCGATGGCAAAGGCCAGCCACCTGGAGTCGTCCGAGAACTGAACCGACCCCCCACCCTCTCCCACCGGGAAGCGGTGTTCCGTTTCGTCGTCGGTGCTCCGAACCACCAACTCGCTGTTCCCTTCCCCGGGGCTCAACCGGTAGGCGAACCATGCACCATCGCTCGAGAGGCTCGGACTGACGATCCGCTTCCAGTCCAGAGCGTCTTGTAACCCGATGGGGCGAGGTCCAGCGGTCTCCTCCGCAGTTTGGCTCAGAGCGGGGTCGGGATTCCCGAGGAGAGCGAGAGCAAATACGAGGTAGCTCATCCAGAGAAACCCTTGCGATGCAGGTCTCATTACCAATTCTCCTTCCAGGCTGACCGGGTCGCCCCGATCGGAATCTCTCGTCAGAAGTGGAAGCCGAAGCGTGGAAAGGTGCTTGATGTGGAATCAGGCGCAAGGGCAGGTAAGCGGAAAGGGCCTCAAACGGAGGGCCTGAGTGGGCTTTGCCCCCTCTCCCTGCTCTCCTTTCCCCTTTTCAACCTGGCCAGGGAAGCCGCTCAAATGACAGTGCGACAATTGATGCCGGCCAAATGTCCAAATCCCTGGCTTCTCCCCCATGGTTCGCCACGAGGATTCGTTCGCCTTCTCCCTTTCGTTCGCTAGCGATCCTTCATAACCGGCGGCGTTTTCTGGACCTGTGCCTCGGTGGGCAGGCCGTCCCTGATAGGTGGTCCAATGGAGAGCGGCGGGTTGGGTCCCGGAACAGCGACGCCACAAATGAACCCGTCGGCGTCCAGGTCGGCGTCCCGATAGGCCTGTGCATCGGGCACAGAGAGGCCGGCATTCCCTGGAAGAAATTCACATCTGGACAATCCGTGGGTGCTCTGGATCGCCCCTCCCAGTTGCGCCACAGCCAGGGGAACCGGGCCGCTGAGCTGGTTGTCATACAAGATCATCCAGTCCAGGTTGGTCAAATCCCCCAACTCCGCGGGAATTCCCCCGGTCAGCTGGTTGTCGTAGATCCAAAGCTGCTCGAGGCCTAGGGCGTTTCCGAGGGCAGCCGGGATTACTCCTGTCAGCTGGTTTTCTTGGAGTCTCAGGTATTGCAGGGTGGAAATGTCTCCCAACTCAGGGGGAATACCACCCGTGAGTTGGTTTTCACCGAGTCGCAGGAAAAGCAGGCTCTCCAGACCTCCTAGCCCCGGGGGAATCGAACCCGTGAGCTGGTTCGACGAAAGGCCGAGGGACGTCAGGTTCGAGAGGTTGGCGAGCTCGACCGGAATGGATCCGCTGAGCTCGTTTGAGGACAGATGGAGGACCTTGATACTCGGCAGGTTCCCGAGCTCGGCAGGGATGGGCCCGCTCAGGTCGTTTGAGTTGAGGTACATCTCCGTCAAATCCCCCAATCCTCCGAGCACGGGGGGGATCGCCCCTGTTAGCTGATTGTAGTTAAGGTGTAGGCTTCGGAGCTTCGTCAGGTTCCCGAGTTCAGAGGGAATCTCCCCAGTCAATTGGTTGGCGCCGAAGCTA
>JABDNZ010000287.1 GCA_013043565.1 Gemmatimonadota bacterium
ACCCTATCCACCAAAGCGCAACGGGGAGAGGCGTTTTCGCCTCTCCCCGTGTTAAGGCTGTAGGAAATACTTACAATTTCGGCAACGTCACCCCCTGCTGGTCCATGTATTTGCCCTTCCGATCGGCGTAGGCGATCTCGGGCTCTTCATCCCCCTGGAAGAACAGGAGCTGGGCGATGCCCTCGCCGCCGTAGATCTTGGCCGGGAGGGGGGTGGTGTTGGAAATCTCCAGGGTCAGGTAGCCGCACCAGGTGGGTTCCAAGGGGGTCACGTTCACGATGATCCCGCACCGGGCGTAGGTGCTCTTTCCAAGGCAGACGACCAAGGTGTCCCGTGGAACCCTGAAATACTCCTCGGTCCTTGCCAGGGCGAAGGAGTTGGGCGGGATGATACACTCGTCGGCGTTCACGTCCACGAAAGAGCGGTCATCGAAGTTCTTCGGATCCACCACGACGTTATGGACGTTGGTGAAGACCTTGAACTCCGGTGCCACACGGATGTCATAACCATAGGACGAAAGCCCGTAGGAGATATTCCCGTTTTTTACCTGGCCGGGGTGAAAGGGTTCGATCATCCCGTGTTCCTCTGCCATCCGACGGATCCAGCGGTCGCTCTTGATGCTCATGAAACCTGTTCTTCGAGGGGGCCAAAAAGTCGCTCCTGGACGGGTCACAAGGTCCATTTCGGAGGGGGAAGGGGCCCAACATACAGGCAACCTGGGCCCCCGGGCAAACGGCATGGAACCTGCTCCGTTTTCACCCTTGGCGAGGCCCGGGGGTTTGCTTGACCTACCTCCTGGCCCCGTCTACATTCGGGCGTTCGTAAAAGTGATCGATTTCACACACGTTTAGGGCATTCCCATGGCGGGAACCTACGTTCCTCTTCTGATCCTCTTCGCGGCTTCCATCGCTGCCGCTCTCGGCTTCGTCGCCATCTCCACGATCCTCAACCCTCGCAGGCCTACTCCCGAAAAGGAGATGCCCTACGAGTCGGGGATGATTCCTCTCGGCGATACCCGGGCTCGGTTTTCCGTGAAGTTCTATGTCGTGGCCATCAGCTTCATTGTTTTCGACCTGGAAACGGTGTTTCTGATTCCTTGGGCCGTTCGGGTCAAGGAATTGGGATGGAGCGCCTTTTTGGCCATGACCCTCTTCGTCGTCGTCCTGGCGGTGGGACTTCTCTATGAATGGAAAAAAGGAGGCCTTGAGTGGGATTGAATGACCAGGCGCCTCCCAAGGTGGTCGGGCAGTCTCCCGGGCTCCTTGGCGAAGGCACGCCCACCTTCCTGACCTCGAAAATCGATTTCCTGGTGAACTGGGCCCGGCGTAACTCGCTTTGGCCCATGCCGCTGGGTACGGCATGCTGCGGGATCGAGATGATGGCGTCCTACGCCAGCGACTTCGATCTGGCCCGATTCGGCATGGAACGGATGTCGTTCAGCCCCCGGCAGGCCGACGTCCTCATTTGCGCCGGGCGCGTGACCTACAAGTTCGCCCCGGTCCTCCGTCGGATCTGGGACCAGATGCCCCAGCCGAAGTGGTGCGTGTCCATGGGGGCGTGTGCCAGCAGCGGCGGCGTGTTCGACGTTTACTCCATGGTCCAGGGCATCGACACCATCGTACCGGTGGACGTGTACGTCCCGGGTTGTCCACCCAGGCCCGAAAGCCTGATCTATGCCCTCATGATGATCCAGGAAAAGATCAAGCAGGAGAGCCTGGACCAGCACGCCATCCTCAGGGCGGAAGATCCGACCGCTGTGGCGAAACCCCAAGCTGGCGAGGAGGAGATCGCGGCCATTTCGGGACCGTTCGGGAACTCCACCCGGCAGAACCAGGTGAGCGGCCTCGTCAAGACGGACGCCATCAATCGTCCGGACGACCGGCTCCCCTGAAGAGATCAGAGGGAAGAAAGGGCAGCTTCATGGCTGACGATAGATCCAGATTTGACACGGTTGCTGCGGGCCCGAAGCCTTCTTCGGACCTGGAGTTCGGGCCAGTGGAGGTGGCCCCCTCCGGCGAAATCCATCCATCAGTGACCGCTCTCCAGGAAGCGTTCGGCGACGCCATCGTTCGCCACGAAGTCGTGGCGGGGAACCAGCACATCGTTTTCGTCCAACCGGACCGAAACTACGAGGTCCTTCAGTGGCTCCGGGACGATACGGACCAGCAGTATGATCTGCTCCGGGACGTGACCGCCGTCGACTACGGCGGTGGCCAGCCTCTTCAGGTGGTGTACCAACTCTTCTCCTTCTTCCACAAGCAGGCGTTGAGGGTCAAGTGCGAGCTCTCCCTCGACGCCCTGGAGATCGAGTCGGTCGTCAGTCTCTGGAAGGCGGCGGACTGGCTGGAGCGGGAAGTCTACGATCTGTTCGGCATCACCTTCACGAACCATCCGGACCTACGCCGGATTCTGATGCCGCCGGACTATGCCGAGGGTTATCCCCTCCGGAAGGACTTTCCCCTGCGCGGCCGGTTCTCACGTGCTGAACAAACCCGCCGAGCCCTGAGTCAGGA
>JABDNZ010000288.1 GCA_013043565.1 Gemmatimonadota bacterium
CCCTGACGGTTGGCGACCCTGGAAACCCCAACTCCACCGCTTCGTTTCGGTCGGTGACCGTGATGACGCGGGGAGACATCCCGGGTGCCAGGTTCGCCAGAACGTTCCGGGTGGCCTCGATCGCCGGCTCGGCGTGGGGGCAGTTCTCGGTGATCAGGATTTGGACATCGAGCTTCATCGGACTCTCGGACTCGAGGGTTGAAGTTGGACCGGAGTCTCCCGGTCAGGACCCGGAACCCGCTCCACCGGGGACAGCGCAGTTCGACACGCTCCCGATCCCAGCCGTGCTGTCGGGGAAGTACTTTTTCCTCCACCATAGGGCCACGTTCACCAACCCGATAAGCACGGGAACCTCGACCAAGGGCCCGATGACGGCTGCAAAGGCGGCGCCGTGGGCGATGCCGAAGGTCCCCACTGCGACGGCGATAGCCAGCTCGAAGTTGTTGGAGGCTGCAGTAAAGGAGAGGGACGCCGTCTGGGGGTAATCCGCTCCCACGGCTCTGCTGATGAAGAAGCTCACGGCGAACATGACCAGGAAGTAGATCAGGAGTGGTATGGCCACTCTGACCACACCTACGGGTTCCTGGATAATGGCCTCTCCCTGGATGGAGAACATGACCACGATAGTGAAGAGGAGGGCGATGAGCGTAATCGGACTGATCCTCGGCACGAACTCCGTGTGGTACCAATCCTTCCCCTTCGCCCTGACCAGCGCGAGCCGGGTGAGCATCCCGGCCAAGAACGGTATCCCCAGGTAGATGAATACGCTCTCGGCGATTTGCCCCATGGTGATGTCCACCACGGCGCCCTCCAGTCCCAGCCACCGTGGGAGCACCGTGATGAAGACATAGGCATAAACGGAATAGAAAAGGACCTGGAAAATGGAGTTGAAAGCTACCAGCCCCGCAGCGTACTCCGGGTCCCCCTCGGCCAGGTCATTCCAGACAATGACCATTGCGATGCACCGAGCGAGGCCGATGAGGATCAGGCCGATCATGAACTCGGGATAGTCCCGGAGAAAGATGATCCCGAGGACGAACATAAGGATGGGGCCGATGACCCAGTTCTGGATCAAAGAAAGGAGGAGAACCTTCCAGTTCCGGAACACGTCTCCCAGTTCCTCGTAACGGACCTTCGCCAGGGGCGGGTACATCATGAGGATGAGTCCGATGGCGATGGGCACGGAGGTGGTGCCCAACTGTGTGGACTCGTTCAGGGCTCGGACGGCTCCAGGCCACAGGTATCCCACGCCAATGCCGACGGCCAGGGCTGCGAAGATCCAGATGGTGAGATAACGATCAAGGAAGGAGAGACGGTTCGTGACGCCGGTTTTCTCTTGAGCAGATTCCTGCGGACCATCAGTCATTTCAGTTGATCCTCAGCTCGTGGCAGGGGGGGGATCTGAGCTCTGGTTGCGGGTCAACATCGGTCGAGGATAGGCCCAGCTGTGACCGCATCCTCCCTGACACCGGCCAGGAGCATCTCGATCTCCGAGAGGGCATCCGGGATGATGGAATAGTGCACCCATCGTCCGTCCTTCCGCCCGGACACCAAGCCCGCCTCCCGGAGGACCTTCAAATGGTGGGAGAGAAGAGGCTGAGCCATCTCCAGGCTATCGGTGAGCCGGCATACACATCGCTCCCCGTTTCGGAGAGCATCGAGGATGCGGAGGCGGTTAGGGTCCGCCAGAGCCTGGAGCCGTGAGACCATGGATCCTGTATGGACCGAGGGAGGTGCAAATGAAGTCATGACTCAATATATCAATTACCATTGATATGTCTAGTCAAGGAATCAGGAGGGGCGACGCCAGGCGGGCGCCCGGTCATTGAGCCAATCTCGTCGATTGGGCCGGTTAGTGTGTCGGTAAATCACGGCATAATCCGGCATGTTTGCCGGAAAAGTACGGCAGATCGTGCGTTCTACCCGTGAAATCACGGCATTTTGCCGGGATTTGGCCTGTTTTGTGACCGCCTGATAAGCGTGAGGTCGGTAGTTCGAGTCTACCCAGGCCCATTCAAAGCGGCTTTCTCGACAATGTGTCGGGGAGGCCGTTTTTAGTTCGCTTTATGTTCAAAAAGGAAAAAAAGAAAACTTGGCCTAGGTCATTACGGGTACGCTGGTTAGGCGTGAGGCTCTCGATGAGCATCTGCGCGTTAGCGCACCCCGAGGGTGCAGCGGGAGCGGGCGTTACAGCGAAACGCCGAGCGATTCTCATCTCGTTCGAGCCAACTCCTCGATGAGGGCCACGGCTCGGTCGATCCCACCGTACGATCTCAGAATCTCCCCGTGCTTCTCAGCGTTCTCCCGGTAACCTGGCGTCTCAAGCACCTCTCTCACCGTCTTCCTAAGGGTACCGGCATCGATCGTCTTCTGGCCGTCTGCGTTCGATTCCGGCAGGATGAACTCCCCCGCTCCCACCGAAGCAATCCGCCTCGCATTCGATTCCCTCTCTGAGAAGGTGGGAATGATCACAGCCGGTGTACCCGTGAAGAGGCCTGTTTGGCAGGATCCGTATCCTCCGTGGTGAATCATCAGATCGCACCGGGCCGCAAGGGAGAGGCCCGGCAAGAACCGCTCAAACCGAAAGTTCTCCGGAAGGGGGAGGTACTCCTTGGGAATGGGATGATGACCTGTTGTTAGGATCACCTGAACATCTTCCCCCCCCAAGGCCTCGATGCAGGCCCTGAGGATTACCTCTGAGTCTACGACGGTGCTCTTTTTCGCATAGCGTGGATTACCTGAGTACGCCCACACCAACGGTCTCGCGGAATCGAGTTCTTCGATCCAGGGGGGGAGCGTGGCCTCCGGGTCCTCCCACAAAATGGGTCCGATGTATTCCCCTTCGGATCCTGGAGGAAGCGGATCCGTCTCAGGCGCGCCAAGGATAAGTGTGAGGGTGCCAAGATTCAGGTCATCCAGTTTCGATATGGGGGCCGCTCCTCGCTCTGCCAGAACTTTATTGATGGTTGGAACCACAGTCGGGAGTCCCTCAGGCGGCTCCTTCCACCAGATGAACCCCTTCGTTGCAGGATGGCCATCTGCTTGAATCACGGTGGCGAGGGTCTTGCCCAAGACTCTGGCCGCCATGCCCGCGAAAGGGTTCCAGAAATCAACGATGACATCGGGATCATGGTCTTGGGTTAGGGAGATGAAAGCCTGGCAGTTTGCCCGGACGAAACCGCGGTTCAACATACCGGTCATCGCCGCAGCGTGATCCATGTTCCAGACCTCGGGTGTCCGAGGGGCAAATCGGAGAGGGATCGCGGAAAGAAGCTGCAAAACAAACCTGACTGGACCGGTCCCGGCATTCTTCCACGGCCTGGCTCTTGCCAACCGCATCATACCCCGGGGACTCAGGTACTTTGTCCTCAACTGGTAGATGGGGTGTGGCGGAAGGAGGTTCTCGAAACCAGCAGTAGAGATGAGTTTCCTTGGGGCTCGTCCTGGGCTACAGAAGGCGAGGTCATGCCCACGGTCTTTTAGGTCTCGCGCGATGGGGAGGGAGCGAGTGAGAAGCCCAAGGTCGTTGGACGGCAGAGTGGTGAAAAGGAATCTGGCCATTTACCACTCCCTCCACGTGGCCCCCCCGCACCGAGGGGTGCCGCTCTCGGTTCAGCAACCTGACCAGCGTTTCCTGTAACGAGCCATTCGGTTCCCGGCCGGAGCCGGGCGGCTACGGGATCGGCCCTAACCGGCTCCTACGGCACGGCGAGGTCCCGGAGGGCCGGGCCCGTGGTGACCAGG
>JABDNZ010000300.1 GCA_013043565.1 Gemmatimonadota bacterium
CGTCAGGCGGGAGATCCTGGGCCCCGGCTCCGAAGGGGCCGGCGCCGAATAAGACAAGGAGGAAGAGGGTCGCAGGAATGGCACGGATTCCTCCATGCCCGAGAGGGAGAGTCATGGTACCTCCGGCTTTGAGTTCAGGGTGTTATCTGTCGAAGGGAATAATCGCTTCGGGGAAGAACACTCCTGACCGAAGGGGGTTCCATTTCTCCCTGGGCACGGCCAGCAGGGGTCGATTAGATTAGGGTCTCGGTTCTTGGTTCCTCGGTTGTCTTCTTGTTTCCCGCCCGACGTCGTGCCGGGTCGAAAGCAGCGCATGGTCCGACAACTCACTGCCATCATGTTCGCCGACATGGTTGGCTACACCGCCCTCATGCAGGAAAACGAGGTCAGGGCCAAGGACGACCTGGACCGGGCCAGAAGGGTCATGGTCCAGAGGGTTGATGAGCACCAGGGCCAGATCCTCCAGTACTATGGTGACGGGGCCCTGGGCACATTTCAGAGCGCAATCGGAGCCGTCGAAGCGGCCATCGCGATCCAGGCCGACTTGAAGGGCCCACCCCAGATCCCGATGCGCATCGGTCTCCATACCGGCGACATCATTCATGACGAGGAGGGGGTGTTCGGCGACGGCGTCAACCTGGCCAGCCGGGTCCAGGGCCTTTCCATTCCCGGCGGAATCCTCGTCTCGGAGAAGGTCTTCGACGAGATCAAGAACCAGACACGGATCGAGACCCGGTCCATGGGTTCGTTCGCCCTGAAGAACGTGAAGCGACCCATGGAGCTTTGGGCGGTCACCAACCCGGGGATCGAGGTACCGGACCCCAAGAGGATGGGATCCCGGCCGTCACAGAGCAGAAACAGTGTGGCTGTCCTCCCGTTTTTGAACATGTCCCCCGATCCGGAGAACGAGTTCTTCAGCGACGGGATCACCGAGGAGCTCATCAACGCCCTCACCCGGATCAACGGACTCCAGGTAACCGCTCGCACCTCTTCATTCGCCTTCAAGGGGCGGGAGCAGGACGTGAGGACGATCGCCTCCGAGCTCGGGGTCGCTACGGTGTTGGAGGGGAGTGTCCGGAAAGCCGGAGACCGGGTCCGGATCACCGCCCAGCTGATCAACGCAGAAGACGGATACCATCTTTTCTCGAAGAACTACGACCGTGAGCTATTGGATCTCTTCCAAACCCAGGACGAGATCGCCGAAACCATAGCAAACGAGCTGGAGGACCGGTTCCGGCCGGGCCCTCCAACCGCCGAATCTGATGAAGGTCTCGGGCCTTCCGCGGTCACCGACTCCGGAGCAGAGGCCGAGCCGGTACCCGGCGTCCTGCCGGAAACCCATCCGGGTGGGGCCCCACCGCGGCCTTCGGAAACGAGGGGGAAACACGGCTCACATTTCCACGATGCCGAAGCCTACACCCAGTTCCTCAAGGGCGTCCACCGGTTCAATTACTGGACCCCGGAGGACGCCCGGGCAGCCATTCGGCATTTCCAGCGGTCCCTGGAGCTGGACCCCTCGTGCGCCCTTCCCCACTCCGGACTGGCCAACGCCTACACCTTCCTTGCCGCGACCGGGCAGATGCCGGGAGAGGTCGCTTATTCCCGAGCCAAGGAGGCGGCCCAGCGGGGGCTGGACCTCGAGGAGGGCGCCGGAGAGGCCCATGCCGCCATGGCCACGGTGCTCTTTTTCCACGACTGGGACTTCAAGGGTGCCTACAAACACTTCCAAAAGGCCCTCACCCTCACTCCGGGCTCAGCTCACCTTCGACGCCTGTACGCCATGTATCTCAATGCCACCGGGGATTCGGAGGCGGCCTTGGACGAGTTGGAGTGGGCCCTGGAGATGGACCCCCTTTCGAGCCCCATCCGCTCGGCCCTTGGTGAGGCGCTGATGAAGGGTGGCCGATACCAGGAGGCCGCCGACCAGTTCCGCCGCGTTTTGGAGATCGACCCGGAGTTCAGGGCAGCGAGGGAGATGCTGGGGTGGGCCCACATGTGGACCGGCCGCCCCCGAGAGGCCCTCCACGAGTGGGAGGAGATCAACAGAAGGACGGAGGACCCGTTCAAGGTGATCCCGCATCGGATCTGGGCCCTCGTCGCCCTGGGTCGGACGGATGAAGCCGACCAACTCCTTCAGCTGTTGGAGGAACGGCGTCGAAGGGAACCGGAGATCGCGCTGGAGATGGACTTTGCCCTGGCGCACCTGGGGCTCGGGCAGACCGAATTGACTCTGGACTACCTGGAGCGGGCGGTGGACCGGAAGCTCGGAATGGTGGTTTTCCTGAAGGTCATCCCTCCCATCCAGCGGCTAGCGGACCACCCCCGATTCCTGAAGCTGCTGGAAAAGGTGGGAATTCCAGAGAATAGGACGGATATTAGCTGAGGCTCCAAGCGGGCCGGGCGATTCCATTCTCTAGAAGGAGATCCTGAGGTGGCCGACGAAGCTCGACCTGGCAACTCCGATCCGATCCTGGAAGAACAGCACGCTGCGGATCCCTCGCCGCCCCATGGTACCGGCCCACCGCCGGAGCCCTCGCTGGTGGGGGCGGAACCGACCGGGTCTGCTGGTCCGGGGGTTCTCGGAGACACCCCCGGGAATCAGTCCAAGAAAAAGGGCAAGAAGAAAGAGAAGGCAGGGTCCGCCCGTGGCGTGGAAACCATGTTCCGGACCAGTTACCGGACCCACCTGGACCTGAGCGCCCTGGCCGACAACAAGGCCAACATCATGATCTCCATCAACGGGATCATCATCTCCATCTTGATGGCTTCCGTTGCCCAGAATATCGGCTTTAATCGGAACCTCATCTTCCCCTCTGCCGTCCTTGCTGGGTTTTGCCTTCTGTCTCTCGTGTACGCGGTGCTCGCAGCAAGGCCCCGGGTCACCCGGCGGGAGACCACCCTCGAGGAAGTCCGGTCGGGAAGAGCCAACATCCTGTTCTTCGGGAACTTCACGTCCCTCCCCGAAGAGGATTTTGTGGAAGGAATGGAGGAACTGGTTAAGGATCCCCAGCGAACCTATACCAACATGACTCGGGACATCTACGGATTAGGATCGGTGCTGGAGACCAAGTACCGGCTGTTGAGGGTTTCCTACACCCTTTTTATGATCGGCTTGATCCTCGGTGTAGTCCTCTTCCTGTGGGCCTTGATCTGGCCCGCCGGTGCTCCACCGCTGGTCTAGCTAGGACCTGAAAGAGTAAAAGGCCGGCGTCACCCTGGGTGGCGCCGGCCCCGTCATTCTATGGTCCGCCGAGCGCTTAACGGACCGAGAAAGTGATGGGAAGCGAGATCCAGACCGGCACCGGCTTATCCTCGTTCAGAGCCGAAGTGAACTCGATCTCATTTGCCACCCGGAGGGCGGCTTCATCCAGGGCCTGATGTCCCGAAGACCGGTTCACCTGGGTCTTCTGGACCTTCCCGTTCTCGTCGATGAAGAACCAGACCTGGACCGTACCCCCGACCCCGGCATCCCTCAAGACGGGCGGGTATTCCTCCTCCAGTGCCCTGGCCACGTCCGACCGGTTCGTGATATCGGGCCTCACCGTATAGGG
>JABDNZ010000303.1 GCA_013043565.1 Gemmatimonadota bacterium
CTGCAGGACAGAGCCGTGGGTGGTAGTGAAGAGAGAGTCGTCCCGTTCATAGGCCCCTTTCAAGATTGGGACGGCGACTACTCTCCCATCGCGGACCATATAGTCGAACCCAGCCTCAGAGATGTCATCGATACTCTTGGTCGTCATGATCCCGCTTCCACCCCAATAGATGACAGCCTGATGGGGAGGGGAAAACCGAGAATCGCGAGGAAGGAAGAGGACAACCCCCCCCCTCTCACCGTAGGGGAGATCAAATGAGATGCTCTCCCTGACCGAGTGCTCGAGCGTATCGGTCCTCTCCACCACCGCGTTTAGCGGAAAAGGTTCGTAGGCATATAGTCGACGGAAAACCTCATACTCCACATCAGACACGGGCTCCTCGGCCCAGTAGTCACGCCTCGGGGTGGGAACAACGGGCACCTTTAAAGAATCCAAGGTTCCCTCCTCTTCGAAGGTCTTCACGAGACGGATTCCGTTGGTCTCATGCCGGTCGAACTCCGGCTTTGGAATGACCCATCCAACATGGAACGGAGCATCGGTCCAGGCGGCACCCCTTGTGGCCCGGCCCTGCCCAGGGACTCCGTTATAGCACCACTCTCGGACGTTCCCTACAAGATCGTACACACCGACCGTAGTCATTGCTTGGTTCAAACCCACTGCCCTGGGTCCATCCCCACCGAGATTGCTCCGGGGCACGATGATGAAGCTGTTCTCTCGATAATGACGGCGCGCACGAGTCCAATGAAGGGTCGTCGGGAGCTGTTTCCCGACGAACTGGCCATAGGCCGCCGCCTCATACCAACTCACGCCTCCGACCGGAAAATTCTCCTGTCCGTCCGGGTAGTCACCGAGCTCCCAGGTGCTCGGTCCCGGGCGACCGGTCTGGTCCTTGAACTGGGCCATGGCCTCTTGGAAGGTCAGCTCAGCGCCATCCTTCAAAAAAGGATGTACCCAGTACTCGGGTTTCCGGTATCCCCCTGCGTCCACGAACTCTTTGAAAGCTCGGTTCGTTACCTCGGTACGATCCATGTGGTAGTCGTTGTATGTCACCGAGTCCCAGGTGAATCCTGGAATCAAGACCATCTCCTCCGAGAGAGTCTCCTCGGAGGAGAGTGGGACCGGGTCCAAAGGCGGAATACCCCGCCAGCCCACGCCGATTACTGCAGTGGCGTATAGCTCACGGGTCCGGAATCCGTCCAGTTCAAGCCGCAGTCTGTAGGCATCGTCCTCGGTGCTATTCCGAGTTCCTTGCCAAACCCTCGACACACCTGGGAATCGGACACTCTCGAGGGGGGTTTCTCCCAACAGTTCCCATTCCCCTTCTGGAGCTTCAACCCGCTGGATGAAAACCTTCGCCCCGGGAGGATCGCTCCGAATTGGGACCGTGAACGAGATTCGAGCCAGGAGCCTGGCTAGTGTGGTATCTCCGGGGAAGACGGCCTCCACCTCCTCCGCTAGCGCCAAGGCCTCGGTGTATTGACCGGCTTCCGCCAGGTTCTCCACTTCCGCCAGCTGTTGGGCGGCCAACAGCACCCGAGCGCTTTCTGCCCGAGTCCTAAGGACTGCCACGACGGCCAGAAGGGCCACGACCAAGACCGCAGCCCCAGCAACAAGATTCCGCTTTCTCCCCAATCCTGCAGGCACCTCCTGGGGCAGCCCCGCTTTCAGGGCCCCCTCGAACTCGGCTGCTGTGGCGAATCGATCGTCCGGCTCGACCGCTAGGGCCTTCGAGACGGCCTTGTCGATTCCAGCAGGGACGTCGGTATTCACCGTCTTTAGGGGTGGGAATTCCCCAAGAACTTTCGAGGTCACCACAGTCTTCAAAGATCCCTCGAATGGCGCATTCCCTCCCAACATCTCGTATACGACACAAGCCAGGCCATAGACGTCGGCTCGCCCGTCCAACTCCCGTTCCCCAGAAGCTTGTTCCGGACTCATATAGGCCGGGCTTCCTAGGGAACTCCCCGTCTTCGTGAGACGCCCTTCGGCCGATTCGTCCAACGCTCCGGCTATCCCAAAATCCGCCACCACGGCATGGCCGTCACTCAAGAGAATGTTTGCAGGTTTGATGTCCCGGTGAACCACACCTTTCTGATGAGCATACTCCAGGGCTTCCGCCACTTCGCTGGCGATACGGACCGCCTCCCCTAGGGGAAGGGAACCATCGCTCTCCAGCTTTGTCCTGAGGCTCTGCCCCTCCACATAGGGCATGACGTAGTAGGGCAGCCCGTCTACCTCTCCCGAATCGATGAGCGTAAGGATGTTGGGATGCTGGAGGTTGGCAATAACCTCGATCTCCCTGAGGAACCTGTCCGTTCCCAGAGTCGCGGAGAGGGCAGGCTGAAGGACCTTGATGGCGACAATTCGATGGTGCCGAAGGTCCTCAGCCAGGTAGACCACAGCCATTCCGCCCCGGTCGAGTTCCTGCTGGACCTCATACCGACCAGAAAGCGCTTCTTTCAAACGATCCAAGACGTCGTCAGCCATCTGCCGTTTCCAGAGAGGGGTAGACCACTCCGCCGCAAATAGAGGAGGCGCGTGAAGTCGATAGGACTTCGGCGTGCTCCACCTAGCGGCGTTCTTTTGAGATAATCGTGAAGATTGGGTTCCAGAACAGGTGAGGGCAAGAAACCTTCCCACAGCTGAAAGGCGACCGCTCCCTTTGGCGACCCCCTACCGCCCCCTCAGTCGTCCTTCAGGATCCTCTCCGGCGGGTCGTCCAGGTCGTCGAATTGACCCCGTTTCACAGCCACGACGAATAGGATGGCGAAGACCACGCCCAGTAGAACGGCGATGGGAAGGAGGAAGAAGACGGCGTCCACGGATCTGCGCTTTCGCTAAGGGCTCGGGCTCATCCTATCCAATCGCCACTCTCGACGGCTTTGTCCACCCTCGAGGCTCCCCAGATCACCATCCCGCTGGAAAGAGGCATGAGGATGGCGGCGATCAACGGGTTAACGAACCCCGCCGCCGCGAAAGTGACGGCCGCGATGTTGTACCCGATGGACCTGACCTGGTTCTTACGGATGGAGTCGGCGGCCGCCTCGGCAGCCCGAAAACCGGCCAGGATCGGACGAAGGGAAGGCACGGAGATGACCCCATCCGCAACCAGAATGCTCGAGGCAGCACCGGTCCCCATGGCGATGCCCACATCGGCCTGAGCCAGGCCGGGGCCGTCATTCATTCCGTCTCCGGCAAACAAGACCCGGTGCCCCTCGTCTCGCTTCGCCCTGATCCAGTCGGCTTTTTCCGTGGGGTCCATTTGGGCCAAGGAATCCTGGATGCCGGCCTCTGAGGCAATCCTCTTGGCCACCTCCTGAACGTCCCCGGTAATGAGGATCACCTGCCGGCCCGTGTTCAGGACTGCCGACACGGCGGCTCTGGAGTCGTCACGAACCCTGTCTCCCAGGGCGATGGTCCAGTCGGCGTCATCCCCCCTGACGAACACCCTCCCCGGGCCTCCGCTCCGAATCTCCCACTCCTGACC
>JABDNZ010000307.1 GCA_013043565.1 Gemmatimonadota bacterium
AGACTGGGCAGAGCGGAGCCGGGCCTTCCAGGACATCGGCGTGTTCCGGTGGTGGGGCCACATACTAGAGACTCCCGACGGCGCCCAGAATCTCTCGAGCCTCATCGCAAATCCCGAGCTCTTCCAGGTCCTTGGTTATCAGCCCGCGGTAGGCCGGGTCTTCCGGGCCGAGGACCAACTCGAGGGCAATCGTAACAGAGCTGTTCTCGATCACGACTTTTGGGAAGCACAGTTCGGTTCCGACCCGAACGTGGTCGGCACCACCCTCACCCTTTCCGGTGAGACATTCGAGGTGATAGGGGTCCTCCGGGAGGACCACAAACCTCCAGCGATCTCCGGGGAGGGGGGAGCGGATATATGGCTACCGCTGCATATCGATCCACGGGATAACGAGTACAGAGACTGGCGGGGGTTTTATGCCATCGGACGCCTGAACCCCGATGCCAGGCTGGAGGTCGCCAGCCAGGAGTTGGAGGTCATCCGACAGGGGCTGCTCCAGGAGTACCCCGAGGCCAACCAGGGATGGGGGCTCCAGCTCACCACTCTTCACGACCGGGTCGTGGGTGGAGTGAAGAACACCCTCTTCCTTTTCCTGGGCGCCGTGGGCTTGGTTCTACTCATTACCTGTGCGAACATCGCCAACCTGATCCTGGCCCGGCTTTCCAGTCGCGAGTCGGAGATGGGAATCCGAACCGCCCTCGGGGCCGGAAAAGGCCGATTGACCGGACAACTCCTTACGGAGGGGTTGATTCTCGCCCTTCTCGGTGCCGCTCTTGGCTTGGCCGTCGCCTGGGTTGCCACCCCTGTCTTCCTCTCCCTGGCCCCAGCCGGGATCCCGCGCTTGAACGAAGTAGCCGTGGACGGGAGAGTCCTGGCTTTCACCCTGGCCCTGGCCATCCTGGCGACGGTCCTCTTCGGGATCGCCCCATTGGCCAAGGCATCCCGGATTCGCCCCATGGACGCACTCCGAAAAACCCGTCATGGGAGAAGAAAGGGACCGGTGGGGGGGATCAACGGGGCCCTGGTAGTCTCCGAGGTGGCCTTGGCTCTGGCCCTTCTGGTAGGCGCGGGACTCCTTACGCGAAGCTTCGCCTCGTTCAACCGATGGGACCCGGGGATCGATCGGGACCATCTACTGGTGGTTTCGGTCTACGCCGCGACCAGCTCCTACCAGAGCACCGCCGCCGTCATGAACCTTTATCGGACTCTGGACCAGGAGCTCTTGGCCCTCCCGGGGGTGCGGTCGGTAGCCCGGACTTCCGCTGGTCCGCTATTCGGGGGATTTGAATCGGACCAGGTCCTCCAAGCCGAAGAGGCCGGACAGGAAGGCACCGGCCAGCAAGCCAGGTGGTTCGATGTCAGTCCGTCGTTCTTCGAAACCCTCAGCATCCCTGTGCTTAGAGGTAGAGGTCTGTCAACCGAGGACAACTCGGAGGCGCCCATGGTCATGGTCGTGAACCAAACACTGGCCGATCGACTATGGCCCGGCGAAAACCCCGTCGGGCAAGAAGTCTGGATGGAGCTCCATGACGGTTTCCGGCAGGTCGTAGGCGTGGTGGCCGACGTTCCTCCATTCAATCCGGACGCTACCCCTGATGCCGAGATGTACTGGCCCCAGGCCCAGTACACCCGCCCTTTCTCCTACTTCGTGATCCGGACCGAGGCCGATCCCACAAGCGTTCAACGCCAGGTGACCGATCGAATCCATTCAGTGGACCCCGATATCCAGGTAGGTACGGTAAACGACTACGACGCCCTGATGGGCAGCCGCCTGGTCCAGCCCCGGTTCAACATGCTCCTGATTGCCATCTTCTCCGGCGTGGCCCTGGTGCTGGCAGGAATCGGGATCTACGGAGTGGTCTCCAGGTCGGTGGCTGCCCGCACGCGGGAAATCGGAATCCGCGTCGCTCTGGGTGCCAGGCGTGCCCGAGTCGTGAGAGAGGTCGTGGGCCAATCCGTCGGGATAGCAGGGATCGGAGTAGCCCTGGGCACCGTCCTGGCGCTCGTGCTGTCCCGGTTCATCCGAGGGTTCCTTACGGGGGTCGTCCCAACTGATCCCCTGACCTACAGCTCCGTGGCCCTCACGCTGCTTGGAGTGGCGGTGTTGGCAAGCCTGGTGCCGGCCCTCACGGCCAGTCGGACCGATCCCATGGAGAGCCTGCGGGAGTAGGAGGGTCTCCAACCGTGGCCCGGCCGCCCTCCAGCTTCGATTGTCTGACCTCATGACTCTGGCGCGGCTTCCTCAGCGGCCTCGGGAGGATGAAGAATCGTTGAAGTGTGGGTTCCGGCAAGGTTGAAGTGGGTCTGTTCGCAGATGCCGCGTTCACACAGTAGGTTTCAGCTCTCAAACGGAGAAATCTCCGAGCCGGCCCTCCCTCCGGAGTGCTTGTTCTCCGGGGTTTTCAGGTGCTGCTCGGTTACCTCGCGAAAGGAGGATGCCGCCATGCTCCTGCGCTCCAGTCCCCACATGAAAATGGGGTGGTCTCGCCTATCCGGGTTCTTCGCACTGGGGGCCTTATGCTTGGTAATCCCGACATGTGGTGGCGACACCACGGGACCCTAGGAACGAGACGACGGAACGATTCGGGGTGTCGTGTCGGCGGCGGGAAACCCTCAGTCCGGTGTGGCAGTCTCGCTGACCGGAGCGGAATCGGGCTCGGCCACGACCGGAGCCACCGGTTCGTATCAGATCGGTTCGTTGGCGGCCGGGGCCTACACGGTCACCATAAGTAACTTTGATTCCATCACGTATTTCTGGCGGGTGACGTCGCTGGAGGTCTCCCTCTCCGCGGGCGGGACGGTGGTGGTGGATTTCGACGGGGAAACCCCGACTTCGTGGCGATCCGTGGCCGTTGGTGCGTCCCATTCCTGTGCTCTGACCCAGTCAGATTCAGAGGCTTATTGCTGGGGACGGAACGACCACGGTCAGCTCGGGACGGGAGCCATGGACAACACCGATGTGCCGATGCCCGTTTCCAGCAATCTGACGTTTCAAAACCTGCAAGCGGGCGTTACCCACTCTTGCGGCGTCACGGCCACGGGGAGCGCACACTGCTGGGGTGCGAACGATTTCGGCCAATTGGGCGACGGTACGAGCCAGAGTAGCAATGTGCCCGTGGCTGTGGCGGGCGCCTTGGCTTTCAAGGGTGTCACGGCCGGGGAAGGGTTCACGTGTGGGGTCACGCAGGACGACCACACGTACTGCTGGGGCCGCAACGATCGGGGGCAGCTGGGGAATGGGACCGGCGAAGACAGCAACGTCCCTGTTCGCATCGCTCAAGATCCGACCTTGCGGAGGTTGATATCGAGTCTGACACATACCTGTGCGCCGACGCTAACCGGGGACGGACGATACTGTTGGGGTGCGAACGAGTCTGGCCAACTCGGTGACGGTACCACCCAAGATCGAAATGTACCCGTCGCGGTTCAGGCTCTGGGAAGCACCGGCTGGATCAAACCAGGCGGCTCCCACTCATGTGCGGACATCGAGGGCGTCCTCCTTTGCTGGGGGCAGAACGACGCTGGTCAGTTGGGTGACGGCACAGAACAGGCTAGTCCGGTCCCCGTTGCGGTTGTATCGAACCCCAACGGCTGGGTGGCCCCCGGATGGCGCCACACCTGCTCTTTGGTGGAAGGGGAGCTCTTCTGCTGGGGGGATAACGCCTGGGGTCAGCTTGGGAACGGCACCACTGAGCCAAGCAACGTTCCCGTGGCCGCTTCTACAGCTCTGCGCTTTCGATGGTTGAGTTCTGGCAAGGGATCCCACACCTGTGCCATCTCCACCGACACCGAAATGCTTTTCTGTTGGGGTGGCAATGTCTTCGGCCAGTTGGGTACCGGGGGCACCGAAGGGAGTGCGATCCCTGTTCGCGTCGTGAACCCCTAAACCCTCTCCTCAGAAGGTGGCCGACGGGGGGATTCGAGAAAGAGGCCGGTTCTCTTCACACCCTCGCGTCGTCATGACTTGGCCGATCCTTCGGATCTCTATTCTTGGCTGACCCATTACTTCAATGCAGGGCCGGCGAATCCAGAAACCAGCCTCCGGATCGAGGCCACCGACCGCGGTCCGAACCTGCCTCACCGAAATTGCCTTACCGTCTCCCCGCGACTAGAATCGCGAACGTTCTCTTGACCCCCGAACCGGAACGGGTTTCCACGGGGA
>JABDNZ010000311.1 GCA_013043565.1 Gemmatimonadota bacterium
TCGGTGGAAGAGTGGGATCCCGACGATGTAGTAGGAGCCCTCAGGGGCCGGCCGGGCACCCCGGTTTCCATCAAAGTGAGGCGCCCCGGGGTCGAGGTTCCGATCCCGTTCGAGATCGTCCGAGAAACGATTCAACTGCGCTCCGTTCCCTTTGTGACGTCCCTCGCGGACGGTGTCGGGTACGTGCCCCTTCAGGCTGTTACCGAAACCTCGTTCGCCGAGGTGAAGCGGGCAGTGGACTCTCTCCGAGCCGAGGGCGTGGACGCCTTGGTCCTGGATCTTCGAGGGAACGGGGGAGGGCCGCTGGACCAAGGGATCGCCATCACCGATTATTTCCTCGACCCTGAGCAAGTTGTGGTCGAGACCCGGGGTCGGGGCCTGAACCAGACTCAGACCTACAGCTCCCGCCAGGGGCAACCTTACGCCGATCTGGAGCTGGTCGTGCTGGTGGACGAACGGAGCGCGAGCGCGTCGGAGATCATCGCAGGAGCCCTCCAGGACCACGATCGGGCACTCGTGGTCGGTGCGCCCACCTTCGGGAAGGGCTCCGTCCAGACCCTGTTCCCCCTCACGGGTGGGAACATCCTTCGTCTGACCACTGCCCGGTGGTATACCCCCCTCGGGCGGTCCATCCATAAGGACAGAGAGGATCAGATCAGGGCTCTGGAACGAAGCGCTGTCACCCTCACCGGGACCTTTGCAGCCCTTCCGGATTCGGCCGAAAAGCCTGTATTCCAGACTGCCGGTGGAAGGACGGTTCTGGGTGGAGGCGGGATCGTGCCCGATGTGTTGGTCATGGCCGATACCCTCACTGCGGCGGAACAGGAAGCGCTCAGGGAACTGGACCGGAGTGGGGGAAACTTTCGGCCGTCTATCTTCAACTTTGCGGTTCGGTACCTCCAAGAGAATCCGGGTTTGGCACCTGGGTTTTCCCTGACGGACGGCGCACTGGAGGACGTCCACCGCCACCTGACGAATTCCGGGGTCGAGTTGAGCCGTTCGGCTTTTCGAGCGGCCGAGCGGTTCATTCGGTTCCATGTCGAGCGGGAGATTGCCCTCCAAGCCTGGGGAGAGGTGGGGGAATTTCAGAGATTGGTCGCTCAGGACAACGCGGTTCGGCGGGCTCTTCAACTTCTTGCTGCTTCGACCTCCACGAGCGCACTGTTGGAGCTGGCGTCGGATCCGGAGTACTCCGATTGGGTGCCGGTCCCGGGGGACCCCCAGAGTACGGACCCATTGGTGCCGGCCACGGCTCCCATTCAATGACCCCATCCGGGCCTGAAGGGGACTAGTCCGGCTACCCCGGTCTTCAAGCCAGTCAAGAAAGGGGCCTAGAGCCCCATTCTTCGGCCCCCATTTCGGGGACATTCATCTCGGGGACTTTCACCCCTCAGAGGCGAAGGTCCGGACGGAGGCGCCTTCGGTGGGCAAACCTCAAAAACCGGTTCCGGAAGGTGTCTGGTGCACCCGCGACGGGGTCGTGGAGTCCCTTCACCTGGTGAATGCAGTCGTGGTGGACCATACCGGGAAGGTCTTGGCTTGGCAGGGGGACCAAGAATGGCTCACGGTCTATCGGTCCGCGGCGAAGCCTTTTCAGGCCCTTCCGCTGGTGGACGACGGGGTCGTGGATCGTTTCGGCCTCAACGATGAGGAGCTGGCAATCACGGCCGCCTCCCATAACGGCGAGAGAGAACATCTGGCTGCCGTTGCCGGCATTTTGGAGAAGGTGGGCTTCCCCCCCGGGGCTCTCGGCCTGGGTCCCCTCGCCCCTCTTCGGAAGGAGACGGCAGAGGAGCTTTTCCGGGCCGGAGAGAACGTCACACCGGCCCACAACAACTGTTCGGGGCAGCATGCGGCCATGCTCGGCCTTACGCGCGTCCATGATTGGCCGCCGGACTCCTACCTGGATCCAAGGCATCCCCTCCAGGAGCGGATGTTGAAAGAGATGGCCAGGTACACCGAAGTTCCTGGAGAGTCGATTCAGACCATGCCCGACGGATGCGGGATGGTGGCTTTTGGTGTGCCTTTGCGAAATATGGCCCTTTCCTTCGCCAAGCTCGGAAGGGCCAGTCG
>JABDNZ010000313.1 GCA_013043565.1 Gemmatimonadota bacterium
CGGCCTGCACCCGGTGGGACACGCCACTTCGCAGGCCCGGCACTGAACGCAGGTGGCCGACACGTCGGCGTCGATGAGTTTCGCCAACTCGTCTCCAGTCAGGGCCGGGTTCTGGAGAGCCAGGACAAAGTGCTCCCTGGGCTTCAGGTCCGGGCCGGCCGGGCAGGCGTCGTTGCACCGGCCACACTGGATACACGCTGTCTGATCGAAGAGGGGGCCGAACCCGAAGTCTGCCACCCCACCGGGCATCCCCAGGCGCTCGTACTCGGCTTCGAGCTTCGACTCGTCCTCCAGATCCATGTCCAGGTCGTTTCCGAACACCGGCCGGTCGGAGGGGCGTTCCGTCATGTGCTTCAGGACCACGTTGACGGGAGCAAGGATGAGATGAAGGTGCTTCCCCTGGGCGATGACGGCCGGGAACACCGCCAGGACCAGGTAATGTCCCCACCAGTTGGCGATCCCGGCAGCCGACTCGGCCACCACGGCCCCCTCCAGCAGGTGCGTGATCATCAGGAGGCCGATGAGGCCCAGGATGATCCCCGACTCCAGGGGGTGGGTCATCTTTTCCCGTTCTACGAGGTATCGGCGAACGGCCAAGAAGACGATGGCCACCAGGACCACGATGGCGACGACGTCCAGGAGCCGGTTGTACCAATCGGGGGCCTCCACTTCCATCCCTAAGCCGGCAAGGACATAAAGCACGCTCTTGAACAAGAAGAAGAGGAGCCCGAAAAAGAGGGGTAGGTGGAAAAGACCGACCCACGGCCGGTTCCTGAGAACCACGTTTTGGGTGAGGACCTCCCAGACCCCGGGGAAAAACCCTCCCGGGTTGGTGATCTGCACTTCCCCCCTCTTCGGCCAGACGTGACCCATCCTCTGGGTCCAGAGAACATACCCGAAGGCAACCACACTGCCGAGAAGAACCAGTGCCACCAAAGTCGGCTCGATCCAAGCCATCTGTGTCCCTCCTGAAACCGTCCTAAAAGGAGCCCGCTCCAGAATCGGGGCGGATCCACCGGGGCCGAATGAGCGGATCCAGCCCACTCGATCGGGGTAAGGGAGAAGCCCCAATCGCACTACCTTAGCCAAAAGCTGGCGTCTCTGCACGACCTGTCCGGTATCAGGTGCCGACCCAGCTTCGGGAGCGTGTTCTACTCATGCCTTCTCCTCAACCCTCCACAGTCGGTGAGCTCAAAGCATCCGGCTATCGGACTCTCCCCGTCAAAGACGAGCTGCGGAAGAACCTGGTCAGGAAACTCCGGGAAGGAGAGGACCTCTTTCCCGGGATCGTCGGCTACGACGACACCGTCGTGCCCCAGCTGGTGAATGCGGTCCTGGCTCGGCACGACTTCATTTTGTTGGGCCTCAGAGGCCAGGCAAAAAGCCGAATCCTGAGGCAGTTGGCCGACCTCCTCGATCCAGAGGTTCCCATCCTGGCCGGAAGCGAGGTCAACGACGACCCCCTCGATCCGATCTCCAAGCAGGGCCGCCTTCTCATTGAAGAGATGGGAGACGAGGCGCCGCTGGAGTGGATTACCCGGGAGTACAGGTATGTCGAGAAGCTCGCAACTCCCGACGTCACCATCGCCGATATGATCGGGGACGTGGATCCCATCAAGGCTGCCCGAGGAGGGCACATCCTCGCCGACGAGCTCACGATCCACTACGGGCTTCTCCCACGGGCGAACCGCGGCATCTTCGCTATCAACGAGCTGCCGGACCTGGCCGGAAAAATACAGGTGGGCCTTTTCAATATCCTTCAGGAGGGCGACGTCCAGATCAAGGGGTATCCTATCCGGCTTCCCTTGGACGTCTTCATGGTCTTTACGGCCAACCCCGAGGACTATACGGCCCGAGGGAAGATCATCACTCCCCTGAAGGACCGGATCGGCGGCGAGATCAGGACCCACTATCCGCTGGAAGTCGAGACCGGGGTGGCCATCACCCAGCAGGAGGCCTGGGTGGATAGGGAAGACCTCCCGATCCAGATCCCCGGCTTTCTCCAGGAGGTGGTGGAAAGAGTCGCGTTCCTGGCCAGGGAGGACGGACGGATCGACCAGAGGTCCGGCGTTAGCCAAAGACTTCCGATTACCCTGATCGAGAACGTGGTTTCCAGCGCCGAGCGACGGGCTCTTCTCCTTGGGGAAGACGAAGTGATTCCCCGCATCGGCGACCTCTATGCGGCCCTTCCTTCCATAACGGGAAAGATGGAGTTGGAATACGAGGGTGAGCTCCACGGCGCCGAAAAGATCGCCCGAGAGCTCATCAGCGCCGCCTCGGCCCAGGCCTATGCCGATCGGGCCGGAGGGGCTGATGTTGAAGAGATCGTGGCCTACTTCGAAGGAGGTGGAGCCCTACAGCTTTCGGAGGACTCCTCAGCCGATGCCTGTCTGGAGGCTTTCGGGCTCGTACCGGGTTTGCTGGACCTGGTGGAATGGGTGAGCCTTGCTCACTCATCAGCTGCTGCCGGGGTGAAAGCCGCCGCGAGCGAGCTGGTTCTGGAAGCTCTCGTGGCGGAACGCCGGATCAGCCGCACGGAGACCGGTTACTCCAAACCGCCCTTCGCGGTGTAAGGGTCTCGAAGGGGAGCGCTGTGGTAAGAGGGATCGGAGTAACCCTCCGCTACGCGCTGGCCTCACCGGCCCCCGTCTACGCTCAAAGTCTGGCCCGTAATCCATGAAGCGTAATCCGACGCGAAGAAGAGGACGGCGTGAGCGATGTCTTCCGGCTGGCCGAGCCTTCGGGTCGCGATGGAGGCCACCAGCTTCTCCTGTCCCTCCTTGCCGTACGATTGCCACTGCCGCTCGGTAGTGGGGTTACATCGGATGAAGCCAGGCGCCACGCAGTTAACGGTGATCCCAGCCGGTCCCAGCTCCGAAGCAAGTTGTCGGGTGAACCCGATCAAACCCGCCTTGGCCGAAGCGTAGGCCTGGATGCCCGTCAGGCTCACTCTCAGTCCGGCGCCGGAAGAGATGTTGATGATTCGGCCCCACCCACCGCTCTTCATCCCGGGAATCGCCGCTTGGGAGAAGTGGAAGGCGCCATTCAGGTTCACGTCGAAGATCACTCGCCATTCCTCCTCGGTGATCTCCTCCAGAGGCTTCCCGGTTTGACCGACCACCCCCCCGGCGTTGTTCACGAGCACGTCCACACGGCCGGTCTCCTCGGACGCCTCGGCGACAAAGGCGCTCACTGCTTTACGCTCCCTGACATCGACCACCCGCACCTCGCACCTGCCGCCACAGAGGGCCTGTGTGGCCTCCAGCTCCTCCTGATCCAGGTCACACGTCCAAACCGTGGCGCCAAGATCAGAAAAAGCCCGGGACATCTCCTGCCCCAGTCCGTGCCCCCCGCCGGTAACGATGACCGTTCGGCCCGCGAAATCGATATTCATAGTCAGTCCCACCCCCCCTCCAAAACAGCCCTTGCTTCGCCCACCGTGACCTCCCAAATGGCCATCATCTCTTCGTCGGGCCGCTGGTAAACACCGCCATAGTTCCCGTCCCCGAGGGCCTCTCTGAACGATGCCGGATCCAATACCGCCTTCCGGGCATAATCGAACACCGGTTTCGCCTCGGTGGGAAGAACCACGCCCTCCAGTCTGGTCCACGGGAAGTTCTCCATCCACGAGGCATGAGACCCGACCTCATCGAACTCCTTCATCTTCTCGACGGTCTTCGGGTCCACCCACCAGTTGAACGTCTTCACCTTGTGGCCACCGTTGTCCGCCATCCACTCGGCGGCGAAAGCGGCGGCTGGAGCATTGCCACCGTGGCCGTTCACGAAGACGATTCGTCGGAAACCGGCCCGGGACAGAGAGTCGAGAACGTCCCGAATCAGTGACACGTAGGTCTCGACCCTCAGGGACACCGTGCCAGGGAAGCCGGTGAAATAAGGGCTCACCCCAAAGGGGATCACGGGAAAGACCGGTATTCCGAGAGGTTCCGCCGCCTCTTTGGCCAGCTTCTCCGGAATCAGCGCGTCCACCATGAGGCTCAGATAGGCGTGTTGTTCCGTGCTCCCCAACGGAACCACCGCCCTGTCGTCGTTCTTCAGGTATTCCTCGACCTGCATCCAATTCATCTCTGCGATCAGCACGAATACCCCCCGCTGTTTGCGCCGCTACCCAGCAGCCACGTCCCCCGGGCCCGACCGAACCCTGTCCAGCCCAGTCCAGTCCAGTCCAGTCCAGTCC
>JABDNZ010000314.1 GCA_013043565.1 Gemmatimonadota bacterium
GGACTGGACCTTCCCTTTCTCCGGGGATGGGTACCTGTCGGGATCGGAATCGATGCTGGCCCGCGAACTCCGGGAGCTGTTGATGGACTCGACTCGGATCCGACTTCGATCCGATGTGCCTGTGGGAGCCTACCTCTCCGGCGGTTTGGATTCCTCGGTCCTGGTATCTCTAATCCACGAAGCGAACGAGGCCGAGCTCCGGTCGTTTTCCATAGGGTTCGAGGCGGCCGCCCTCGATGAAACTCCGTTCCAGCGGAGCATGATCGATCATGTTGGCGCAGACCACTCGGGCATCACCTGCACCTCCGCCGACGTAGCCCGGAACTTCGTTGATACGGTTGAACACACGGAAGTCCCGGTGCTCCGCACGGCTCCGACGCCAATGAAGCTGCTCTCGGGGTTCGTGAGGGATCATGGCTACAAGGTGGTGCTGACGGGGGAGGGGGCCGATGAGGCCCTGGGTGGGTACGATTTGTTCAAGGAAGCGAAGGTGAGGAGGTTCTGGTCCCGTCAACCGGACTCGTCCTGGCGGCCCCTTCTTCTTCAACGGCTTTACCCGTACCTGGATCTCACCTCGATGAGAGCCCAAGGGTATGTGCGGAGATTCTTCGGCATCGGCCTGGACGACCCGGACTCCAGCCTCTTCGCCCACTTGCCCCGGTGGGAGACCGCGTCCATGGGGAAGGCGTTCTTTTCGAGGAGATTGGTGGATGAAATCACGGAATCCGCCCTGGACACCATGTCAGAATCCATTCCCGAAAGGGCTAGCGACTGGCACCCCTTCAACCGGGGCCAGTACGTGGAGGCCAAATCCCTCCTCCCGGGGTATCTTCTGAGTTCCCAGGGGGACCGTATGCTGATGGCAAACGGTGTGGAAGGGCGGTTCCCCTTCCTGGATCACCGAGTGATCGAGTTTGCCAACCGGTTGGACCCACGATTGAAAATGAAGGTGCTGCGGGAGAAGTACCTCTTGAAGCGTGCGATGGAGGGGCAACTCCCCCCGGAGATCCTCGGGAGACCGAAACACCCGTATCGAGCGCCGGACATCGAGGCATTTTTCCGAGATGGCGTTGCCGCCGTTCCCTACGTCGACGAGCTTCTGTCGGCGGAAACAGTTGCCAGATACGGGTATTTCGACCCGAAGAAGGTCGGGCTTCTGAAAGAAAAAGCCCGAGCCGGGTCCGCCAAAGGAGTGAAAGACAACCAGGCGTTCGTGGGGATCCTGTCGACTCAGATCTGGCACTATCTTTTCATCGACCGCTTCCAAACCGAGTTTGCAGGTGACCTCCAGGACCGTTGAATCCATGCCCACACCGATCAGAGACACCCTTCGCGCCTTTCTCTTGGAGAACTTCCTCTTTACCGACGATCCGATGGCTTTGGCCGATGATGATTCCTTTCTGGAAAGGGGCATCGTGGACTCCACGGGGATCATGGAGGTCATCACCTTCATCGAGGAGACCTACGGTTTCACGGTCGCCAATGATGAGATGATTCCGGAGAACCTCGACTCGGTTGAGAGCCTGGTCGCCTACGTTGGAAAGAAGCAGGCCCTTTGACCCGATGAACGAGCTCCTGCCCGACCGGTTCTTCTCGGTTTCCCGCCGCCTCCAGTCGAAGGAGGCGATTGTTTATGGGCCTGGTCGAATCAGCTACGCCGATCTCAAGGGTGAGGCCCTTCGTGTGGGAGGAGCATTAGCCGCCCGCATCAGTCGGGGCGCCAGGGTAGGCCTGGTGATGGAGAACTCCCCTGAATGGGTGGCAGCGGTTTACGGCGTGTGGGCTGCCGGTGGCGCTGTGGTGGCCCTGAATCCAGCCCTCAGAGGTGGGGAGCTTAAGAGACTCTTGGAGCACTCCGGTATTGAGTGCCTGCTTTTGGACGCCGAGCACCCAGAGTCAGGGTTCCTGGGGGAAAAGATGGGAGAGAGGACCCACGTGATGACGATCCCACGGGTCGGGGGGGTTTCAGGAGAGCCCCTTTCCGAGGACTCGATCTCCCTGGACCCCGAGTCGCTGGCAGCCATCGTCTATACGTCGGGGACCACGGGCCACCCGAAAGGGGTCATGCTGACTCACCGGAACCTCGCGGTGAATACCGAATCCATATTGGGATCGCTTCCGGTCCGCCAGGAGGACAGGACCATCAGCATCCTTCCCTTTCAATATTCTTATGGTGCCTCCGTCCTCCACACCCACCTCGCGGCCGGGGCCACCCTCATCCTGGAACGGTCCTTCATGTACCCCCACTCGGTCCTGGAGAGGATGGTCGGGGAGAGGGTTACCTCGCTGGCCGGGGTACCATCTACTTTCAGGCTCTTCATGCGCCGAACCGAGCTCCCAGCCCACGACCTCTCCTCTCTTCGGTACGTCACCGTGGCCGGGGGGCCACTGAGCCCCAGGGAAATCCATGAGTTCCGGGAACAGGTGCCCCACGTGGAGTTTTTTGTCATGTACGGCCAGACGGAGGCTTCCCCCCGGTTGGCGTCGTATGGTTTGGCCGAATCCGATCCGAAATCCGGATGTGCCGGACGTGCAATAGCCGGTATTGAACTCCGCATCAGGGATGAAGACGGTCGGGACCTCCCCCCCGACCAGGTCGGAGAGGTCTGCGCCCGGGGGGAAAACGTGATGGCCGGCTACTGGGCCGACGAGGAGGAAACCGACCAGGTCCTCAAGGGAGGCTGGCTGCATACAGGTGACCTGGGGTACCTAGACCCCGATGGATTTCTCTTCCTTAAAGGCCGCATCAGGGAGATGATGAAAAGCGGGGCCCATCGCATCGCCCCCTCTGAAATCGAGGAGGTCATAAGGGAGGTCCCGGGGGTGACGGATGTGGTGGTGATCGGGGATGCCGACGACCTCTTGGGCCAGGTCCCGAAGGCTTGGGTGATTCCATTCGAGGGCTCTCTCGGGCACGATGCCCTTCCCACTCTCCGGAAAACGATCCTCCATGAGTGTCAACGACGGCTCGCACGGTTCAAAGTGCCAAAGGACGTGGAGTTCATTGGGGAGTTCCCGAGAACGGCCTCCGGAAAGGTCCAAAGGCACCTTCTTTTTTCGGCCAACCAGATCTCAGACGGTTGACGGTTGGCCGCAGGTCACTCTGGGGGATCCGAGTTGCCGGCCGTTGGCCCTTGGACCCCTGAGCGGACCAGCCGGACCAGGGGTACGACCCGCCGGCCAAACAGGGAGAAGAGCGTGCCCAAATAGACCAGGATTCCTGTGCTGATCATCAGGAGGAGTTTCATTCCCGGTCCGGCATCGGCTAATGCGACCCCGACCCCGAGAACAGCCATGGACATTGCGGTGGTCGAGACGAGAGCAGGCAGGTAGGCGGCCAAGTATTGGAAGATCGAAAGCTCCGCTACCCTGGACACACGCATGAGCATGGGAATCCGTGAGAGCGGATGGATCGTGAGCCAGGAGAGGGCGATCCCGGTCGGGCCCCATCGGCTTCCGAACCAAAACACAAAAGGCAAGGTCACCGCCAAGAATACGGCGATCCGCCGAAGGAATAGCATTTCCCTCCTGACAGTCAGGACACGGCTCACAAGTTGGGTTACGGAGTTGTAGGCGGCGTAGATGGCCAGGATCTGGAGAGGCGCTTTCATCTCCGCCCATTTTTCCTCCAGCGCCAGGTCTACCAGTGGGCTGGTCACGAGAGCCAGACCGATGAGGGTCGGGAAGGCAACGATAGCCAGGACCTCGGTGAGCCGCAGAAAATAGCGGCGCAGTTCTACCAGATCGTTCTGGACGGCTGAGAAATAGGCTGGAGTCACACGCATCACCAGTCCAATGATCTTCTCCGGTACCGACTGGGCCAGAGTCCACGCGAGGCTGTAGATCCCCAGCGGTGTCGCCCCTAGAACCTTCCCTGCAACCAGGAAGTCCGCGTTGGAGTAGACATACCAGGAGAGGGTTTGGACAACTTGATCCCGAGTGAAGGTCAAGGACTCCTTCATCTCCCGGATCCGCGGCCATGCCAAGGCCGTTCTCCGAAGGAGAACGACGGAAACCGTCGTGATGATGGGTGCGAGAAGGTTCCCGATTACCAAGGTCCAATAACCCCCCCCCC
>JABDNZ010000324.1 GCA_013043565.1 Gemmatimonadota bacterium
CGTCAGAGAATGATGGCCAGCGGCAGAAGGATCACATATCCGAGGACGAGTAGGAGTGGAGCCGCGGTGACGGAGCCGCTGGAGAGGAGAAAATACCCCAGCGCCACCGTCAGAATTCCGGCGACCCCCAGAATCCCATTGATGGTCGAGAATCGAAGGGGCGCTTTCGACTTGCCCCCGGCCTTCGGTCCCTCCGTCGTCGTTCCCATAATCCGGTGCAATCCTACCTAGAAAGGACAGGGCGGGTCAAGGAATTTCCCCACCCCCCGCCTCCAGCTGAAACTTCTCGATGAGCCTTGCGAGGCGAGACCTCGAGATCATCAATAGCCGTGCAGCTTCGCTCTTGTTCCATCTGGTGTGCTCCAAGACCCGGAGAACCTGCCGCCCGATGGCTCCATCCAACGTCCAATCCGTGGCCCCGGAGGACCCTGCGGAAAGGGGACTGCGAACCCCGATTCCATCCCACCCCGACACCGAATCCGCCCCGGGCCCGTCGACCACCTCCGGGCGATCCGATCCGAGGCGCAGGTGTTCGGGACCCAAGGTGGAGCCACGGGCCAGAATGGATGCCCGCGTCAGAGCGTTCTCCAGTTCCCGAACGTTCCCGGGCCAATCGTACTCCTTCAGTGCCCGCATGGCCTGCGGATCAATATGCCGAATCTCCTGGTGGGTTTCGGATCGAATCCGCCCGAGGAGGTGGAGAGCCAGCGCCTCGATGTCCCCCCTTCTCTGCCGGAGGGGGGGGACGACAATCTCAACCACTCTCAGCCTGAAGTAGAGATCCTCCCGAAACCCGCCCTCTTCCACCAACGCTTCGAGGTCCTGATGAGTCGCGGTGATGATTCGGGCTTGCGTGCGCCTCGTCGTCTCTCCTCCGACCGGAAAAAAGGTTCGGTCCTGGAGAACTCGCAGGAGCTTGGTCTGGAAATCCACCGTGGTGTCGCCGATCTCATCAAGGAAGATCGTACCCGTACCAGCGAGCTCGAAGTATCCCTTCCGACTCGAGATCGCCCCGGTGAACGCCCCTTTCACATGGCCGAAGAGCTCGGACTCCAAGAGGGTGTCACTCAGGGCGGTGCAGTTCACCGCGATGAAGGGCTCACCGGCATGGAGGGAATGATCATGGATAGCCCGGGCCATGACCTCTTTCCCAGTCCCTGTTTCGCCCCGAACCAGGACGGTGGCCCGGTTCCGGGCCAGGACCCCGATCATCTTGAAGATCTCCATCAACCTGGGATCTCGACCGATGACCACCCTCGATTCATCGGCCTGGAGGTCCGGGCCGGCCCCTTCCTTCCGTGCGGCCAGGTTCAGCTCCCTCTCCCTGAGGCAGCGAGACGCCAGTTCAAGGAGGGCATCCACCTCGATCGGTTTGACGACGTAGTCGAAAGCCCCGGCCTTCATCGCCCCAATGGCCGAGGTCATATCCTCATGACCGGTCATCACGATGACCTCGACGGACTCCATCCCCTCCTTCACCCGCTCCAGCAACTCCACCCCGTCCATCCCAGGCAGGCGCAGGTCGGTGAGGATCAGAGCCGGATCGACGGCATGGACCCTGGACAGGGCCTGCTCGGCGTCCTCGGCCCGTTCGATCTCGTAGCCAGCCTCTTCCAGAATCGAACTCACTACCGCCAGGTGGTCGGGATCATCGTCCACGACCATGATGCGATGGGTCATCGGTCACTGATCCTTGTTGGGGATTCCGTTCGGTTCCGCTGGCGAGGGCTCCTGCCCGGCCCCGTCCGAGGTCTCATTCCAGTACATGGGTCGGTCCGGTGGCTCACCGGCCCGGAGCCGCGCCATGGCCTCCCGGTTTCGGCCTCGGCGGACCCGGACCATCAGCAGGAGGGCCACGGCCAGGGAGAGCCAGAATATGGAAGAATGGGAGACCACGAAGAGCCAACCATACCGCTTTTTGACGTACGCTTTCCAGTCCTCTTCGAACTGACCCACTGTCAGTCCGTAGGTGTTCCTGAGGGCTCGATCGAAACTCCTCTCCGACCGCCACCGCTCCAAGAAGATCTGTAGCCCCCTCTCACCGCTCTCCTGAATCAGGTATTCAACCGCGGTAGCCGAAAGAAGATAGGCGAGGCTGGCCGAAGCCTGGTCCCTCGGCCACGCCAGGACCAGAGAATCCAGAGGGGGAGCCCGGCCGAAAGCAAAGGCCACCCGCAGGCGCCAACCTTCACCAGGATTCCAACCTCCAGACGCCCATTCGGCGTATCCTTCGTCGAACCAGAGAGGTACCCGGAGACCCTCCAGATGTTGATGTAACCCCAGGTGGGCCCATTCGTGACGCAGCAACCTGGCCTCACTCCAGTCACGGGCCCTTCGTTGCCCGAAGCCGGGTACCACGATCCGGGAGAGGGATGGGATGGCCACGCCGGCTCCCCATTCCGGCACGGCCCCTCCGGTCAGGGAATCGAAGGTGGACTGGTCCGGGGCTATGAAGAGTGACAGTCCCGTGGGGAGGGTGTCCGGGATGCCGGGGAGTTTCGGGAGCCCATCGAGGAACTCGGCGATCGATACGGCCCGGAGGGAGTCGCCCCCTCGGAATCCCACTTCCACACGGGGGCCTGGAACCCACTGGAAGGAATTCGCTCCGGGCTGCTGTCCCGGGGAGGGGGAAGGCAGCAAGATCCCCGCCAAGATGAAGCCCAGGGAGGTGGAACACATTGCCTGGTTCAGGAGCGGGCCGACAGGTCCGCTAGTTGGGCCCGGGCATCCTCATTGTCGGGGTTGAGCTCTATGGCCCGGTTGAGGAAGAGCTCGGCAAGATCGGTATCACCCACCTCGATGGCGATGTGGCCGAGCTTCAGGAACACGTCGTCCCCCAGGGCGGGATTCAGCTTGACCGCCTGTTCGTAGTGGGATTGGGCAGCCGAGAGGTCCCCTCTCCGGAATGCCTGGTCGCCGAGGTTCTTATAGGCCTGCGGGGGGACCTCCGACCCGGAGTTCACCGCCCTCATGAAATACTGTTCCGCAGCTTCGGGATTTCCGGTATGGTCCAGAATCACGCCGGTGTTCACGAGAATGGAGGCTTCCGTGGGATAGGCCTTGAGGCCTTCCCGCCCCAACGAGATCGCCTCCTCCAGGTGCCCCGCCGCTGCAGAGGCCAGGGTAGAGAACGCATAATACATGGGCGACGGGGTGTTCCTCCCGACCACGTCTCTGTACCTGAAGAGGGTCGCCCGGGCGGAGTCCGCATCCCCCCCCTTGAACTCCGAGATTCCCATGGCCAGGATGATATCTGGATCCCTGCCGGCCAGTTCTTCGGCTTGCCGCAGCGCGTCGAGGGCCTCCGGATGTCGGCCGATCTCCTCGAGAGCCAGGGCTCGATTCCTCAGGGTTCCCAACCCCCGGGCTCGCTCCTCCGGCATGGAGTCGAAATGCTCCAATGCACGCTCTGCGTTCCCGTTCTTCAGATCGATGAGCCCTAGGTAGAAGCGAGCCGACGGCTCCGATTCATCCTGTCCGAGAGCCTTCTGGTACTCTTTGGCGGCGTCTTCCAACATCCCGGCTTTGTAGAAGGCCTGGCCCAAACGAACGTATTCCTGGAGCCGGGCTTCGTCTTCCCCGCTATCAGGTTGGGGTTTTTCCCCGATGCTTTTGGCAAAACCGGCCTGAACCAGCTCATAAATGGCTTTCCCGGTCTCGAACTCCACCAGCCCCGACTCCTCGACCACTTCCCTGACGGTCCGGGACCCGTCCAGAAGCGGTACGAGCCTCTTCTGGTTTCCCGTGAGCTCCACATCCGCTGCTTCCTTCGGGTCCCTGGTGATCTTGTAGATCAGGTCGAGGGAATGCACCTCCCTCTCGATGATCGACCACTCGTCCACTCTCCGAGCACCCTCCATGAGGAGGCCGTCGGTACTCAGGGCCACGAGGAGGACCTGATCCCGGTCCGGGAACTCATCCGGCTTGAAATGGAAGGTCCCTTGCTCCCACGCAAAGAGGTGGTAGACGGCCTCCTTCACCTGAACAGCAACCCACCTCTCCAAATCCTCCGGAGTTACGGCCCCCAACTCCACCAGGATCTCGCCCAGGCGTTTCTGGCCCTCTTTGCCCTGTTGCTCCATGGCGCGGGAAAGGTCCTCAGTCTGAATGACGCCGTTTTTGACCAGAATTTCACCCAAGCGGTCCGGGCGATTCAGGACGAAGGCATAGACCACCCGTCCGTTCTCGAAGTAGATGTATCCGAAGTTCGAGCGGTTTGTTACGGTGAGGCAGCCTGATTTTCGGCCCAATGAAATGAGTTGGCAGATATCCGCCAGGCTCACATCGGCGATGGATCCCTCAATGGCAGCCATCAGTCTTCCTCCTCCGCGACCCTCTCAGTAATCCGCGGCCAAACAGTCACGACCTGCTCGGGGGAGGGCATCCAGGCATCCCCAGCCTCGCCTCCGCCCCCGCTCGCGGCCAGGGCGTCGAGGATCTCTCCCTGATCCACCGCGTCACCCCCCGGCGCCTCGGGTGACTTAGGGCTGAAGGACATGATCCATTCGAGGTCCTGGGCAGCGACGTCTTTCGGCTTCCGGTCCGGGTCCGCTCCGACATCATGGCCGGGCTCTTCCGGCCCCTGAATCCCGATCCCTGCCTCGGCTTCCGCCTCCAACCCCGCCTCCCCCTCCAAGCCGGCCCCCTCTGCCACTCTTGCCGGAGGCCCTCCCTCGGAGCCCTCCCCATGGGCCACCGGTTGGTCGGAGGTGTGGAGCGAGTCCCTCAGCTCCTGAGAAAGCTCTTCTCGCGCCACCTCCACCTCCACGACCAGACCGCCCTCCAACCGGGCTCTCAGCCGATCGTCCAGTGCCGAGATCCGACTGGGAGGGCGGTCGGCGGCAATCATGACCCTGGCCCTTCGCCGGCCCAGAGCCTCAAAAAGATGGAAAAGCTCTTCCTGAGCCCGCTCCGTCCCTTCCAGGCGTTCGGCTCCTTGGAGGAGGAGGAGGTCCGCCGTCCACCATCTTTCCCGCCAGGCGCCGGCCACTCCGGTCGAGAGGGCACGAATGAACTCCTCTGCGAAGCTTCCGACCGAGGTCAGAGCGACCCTCGATCCCTCCTCCGCATCGGTTTTGGTCCTGCCGGCTGCCTGCAAAAGGGCTTGTGCGGCCGCCCCATCGCCGCTCCAGACGTAGAGGGGGTTGTATTCCGTTCGATCCGTGGACACCAGTTGGTCGGCAGCTCGAATGACGAGTTTGGGAAGGTCGCCTCCCAGCTCCTCGAGGGTCGGACCCGGAGGAATCTGAGGAAACGGTTGGGCCCGCTCCACGGCTGAGGCAAGCAGAGCCTCTGCTTCTTCCAGCCGTTCGGGGTCTCCCAGGAGGCCGTGGGCCGCCTCGGGCCAAGGGTTCCCGACAGCCTTCAGCTCTTCAGCGACCCCTTTTAACCGCTCTACAGCGCTCTGGTACCCCGACAGTACTTCGTCGAGATCATCCGGTGGACTCTTCGCCTCCATCTTACTCCGCAGGCTTTCAGCGCTGAATCCGCCCGCTTCGGCCCTTTCAGAGGCCTCCCGCAGGAGTTTTCGCCAGGGCGCCTCCTGAGCCTGGACCTTCTCGGCAACCGTATCCGAAAGCTCGTCCAGGAATTGTCCCAACTCCGAGCCGGACTCCTCCTCCCCGTCCTCGGAGCTCTGTCTCAGGATGGACAAGACCTCGTCGGGAGTCAGGACCGAGGCGTCCTTTTCCTGTGTGGCGAGCACAAGGTCCAAGGCCTCCTGCAGATCGGCCACCGTCTCCCAGGGGAACCGGCCGATGGCGTCGGCCACTCCGGCCTCCAGAGTGGTCCCCCGGAGTCCGGCCCTTTTCGTGATAATGGCAACCCGTGTTTCGTATTCCGGAGGCCCGATATCCACGAGGAGCCCCCCTTCGAAGCGGGTCCTGAGGTGGGCTCCCAGGCCATCGAGCTCGGCTGGGGGCCGATCACAGGCCAAAACCACCTGTTTCCCCTCTCCTGTCAGCGTATCCAGGGAAAGCAGGAGTAGTTCCTGGATTTCCGATTGGGCGGTGAGGAACTGGACATCGTCCAGGAGCAGGATGTCCACGCCCTTGAACCGATCCCGAACTTGGTCCTCCCCCTGGGTGCCGGAGGCGCCAACAAACTCTCTCAGGAAATCTTCAGGGGTCAGGTACTCAACCTCTTTGTCTGGATAGACCTTCTCTACATGGCGGGCAATGGCCGCCAGAATATGGGTTTTCCCAAGCCCGGCGAGAGAGTAGATGAAGAGTGGGTTGTAACTCACGCCAGGCCTCTCCGCTGCCCGGCGGGCAGCGGCGGAGGCCAGGCGATTGGCAGCCCCGACCACAAAATTCTCGAAGGTGAAGTGCGGGTCTAGTTTTTCCATCATCCTTTCGCCCACTCCACGACGGAGGCCATGTCATCAGGGGCCGCCGCGCGAAAACTCATCTCCTCGCCGGTGGCCGGATGCCGGAAGCTCAGGTCGGAGGAATGGAGCATCTGGCGAACCGCCCGGCGATCCAGCTCCTGCGCCCAACCCCGATTCTCCCCGCCCATCCCTCTGACCCATTTCGCTCCGTACAGACTGTCGCCCACCACCGGATGCCCAATATGGGCGAGGTGGACCCTGATCTGGTGGGTCCGGCCGGTTTTCAGCGAAACATCGAGGTAATCGGCAGCCGGCCAACGTTCCCGGACCCGAAGCCTGGTCAGGGCCCGCCGCCCACCCTTTACCACAGCCATCTTCTTTCGATCCCGGGAGTCCCTTCCAACCGGAGCATCCACGGTCATCGGAGATTCGGGGAGGTGCCCCCAAGCCACCGCCCGATAGATACGTCGAACTTCTCGCTTGCGGATTGCGTTGGAAAGGCCTACGTGCGTTTCATCTCCTTTCGCGACCACCAGGAGCCCGGAGGTATCCTTATCGAGCCGGTGGACGATACCCGGCCTCAACTTCCCGCCGATTCCGGATAGATCCGTCACGTGATGGAGGAGAGCGTTCACCAGCGTACCATCAGGATGCCCGGGCGCAGGATGTACCACCATTCCGGCGGCCTTGTTCACGACCAGCAAGAACTCGTCCTCAAAAACCACGTCCAAGGGGATGTCCTGCGCCTCGACGGACAGGGGCTCGGGCGGATGTACCTCCACCTCCACCAGGTCACCGGGTCCCACGGGATCCGACTTCTTGGCAGGCAGGCCTCCCAAAAAGACCGATCCGCCCTCGATCAGCCCCACACACCGGGAACGAGAGAAACCCAGTCGCCTGGCCAAAAAACGATCCAGACGGTCATGGGTACCCTCTTCAACCAGAAGGCGATGGCTCTCAGTCGCGCGGGTCTTCGTAACAGGCCTCCTCCGGAGAAATCCCTCAGTCCTCAAGGCGGGACAGACCGATTGTGACCGGGTATCCGTCCAGATCGACATCGACCGCGACCTCGTACCCCTGGCCATCCTTGACCCCACCGACCGAGTAGTCCCGGGCGAGCGTCTCCCCGCTGACAAAGGCCTCATGTGCCAGCGCAGCGGAAGCCACTTCCTCGGGTCCGGCAATCCCCAATGCGATCCGATCCGTGATCCGGAGCCCCGATTCCTTCCGAAGCCTCTGAACTCTGTTGACCAACTCCCGTGCCAGACCTTCCTGGCGAAGGGAGTCGGTAAGGGTAGGATCCAAAGCCGCCGTAAAGGTCCCGTCACCCTGGACCACCAACCCCTCCTTCGCCTCTTCGAGGATCTCGAACTCCTCGGCCGCCAGTTCGAAGGAGTCGCCCCCCAACTCGATCTCCAGCCTTTCCCCACCTTTGAACGCGCTCAGGGCCTCTGTCGAAAGGGAGCGAATGGCGTTTGCGGCTTCCTCGGATCGTTTTTGGAATCTGGGCCCCAGAGCGCGGAAGTTCGGCTTTGCGACCAGTCCGACCAGCCCCTCGGCCGTACCCAAGAAGGCCACCTCTTTGACGTTCAACTCATCTTTCAGGAGTGCCAAGAGGTCCCCGTCGAGCGTTAACCCCCCAGGGGTAACGGCGTACATCTTCCCGAGAGGCTGCCGGACCCGAATCTGGACCTCCTCCCGAGCCGCCCTCCCCAAGGACACCAGAGCCCTCACGGCGGCCATCCCGGTCTCCAGGTCTCCGTCCACCCTGTCGACATCCGGGGTTGGAAACGGAGCCAGGTGGACACTCTCGTCGGTAAGGGCCCGATGGACCCAGTCGGACGAGAAAGGGGTCACAGGCGCCACAGCCCGGGAAAGGTCCACGAGGACCTCCCAGAGGGTCCTGAAAGCCGCCTTGGAGTCGGGGGAGTTCCCACTGCCCCAGAACCGGCTTCTCGACCGCCGGACGTACCAGTTGGAAAGGTCCTCGTTGAGAAAATCCACCACCGACCGATAGGCCCGCGTGACGTGGTAGTCACTCAACTCCTTCTCAACTTCCTTCAAAACCGACGCGAGGCGGGAGAGGACCCACTGGTCGATGATCGGGCGGGCTTCCGGTCGCGGATCGGTGTCCGACGGAGCCCAATCCTCGGCCGACGCATAGAGCGAGAAGAACCGATACGTGTTGAAAAGGGTGTCGAAGAACCGACGGGCGGACTCCCTGACCCCCTCTGCATCATATCGCTTGGACGCCCCGGGCTGACTCACCGTGACCAGGTACCACCGAACCGCATCGGCGCCGTGCTCCTGAACCGCATCCCAAGGGTCGACGACGTTTCCCTTGGACTTGGACATCTTCAGACCCTCTTCGTCCAGAATATGTCCATTGACCATTGCATTGAGGAAAGGTGTACCTCGGCCCAACATCACCGAGATCGCCAAAAGGGAGTAGAACCATCCCCTGGTCTGGTCGATGGCCTCGCAGATGAATTCGGCTGGGAAATGCCTTTCGAACTCCTCTTGGTTTTCAAACGGATAGTGCCACTGGGCGAACGGCATCGCGCCCGAGTCGAACCACACATCGACGACCCCGGGCGTGCGTTTCATCGTTCCGGAACAGGAGTCACAAGGGATGGTGACCTCATCGATGAAGGGCCGATGCGGATCAAACCCGGCCGGAAGCCCCCCAGCCAGCTCTCCGAGCTCCTCCAGGCTACCTACCCAAGTGACGTGGTCCTCATCCTCCTCACAGACCCACACCGGCAGTGGAGTTCCCCAATACCGGTCACGGGAAAGGGCCCAATCCACGTTGTTCTCGAGCCATTCTCCGAACCTCTTTTCACCCACCTCGGGAGGAAGCCAACCGATCTTCCGGTTTTCAAGAAGCATCTCCTCCTTGAGGGTCGAGGTGGCGGCAAACCACGAATCCCGAGCCATATAGATGAGGGGGGAGTCGCAACGCCAGCAGTGGGGATACGAGTGGATGGTGGTATCGCTGGAAAGCAGGTTACCCCGCCTCCGAAGCTCGTCTACCAGGACCGGGTCGGCCTCCTTTACGAACATCCCACCCACCAGGGGGATGTCCTCTCGGAAACAACCGGCATCATCCACAGGGCGAAGCATGCTCAATCCGTGGCGCCGGCCCGCCGTGTAGTCGTCCGACCCGAAGGCCGGGGCCATATGCACGATTCCGGTCCCCTCTTCAGCACTGACGAAGTCCTCGAGGACCACCGACCAGCTGTTCCCGGACTCCTCGGGGACCGGAACCAGGTCGAGAGGCCTCCGGTAACGCTGGCCTGCCAGCTCGTCCGCCGAATACAACCGGAGGATTTTTGCACCCTCACCCAGAACCTCCTCCACCATGGCTTCAGCCAGGATCAACCGTCGATCCCCGCTTTCCACCTCGGCATACCTGAGATTGGGATGGATCGCCAGACCCACGTTGGAGGGGACCGTCCAGGGCGTCGTGGTCCATACCAGGAAGGCCCTGGCGTCAGGGTCCAACCCGCCGCCCTCGTCCACCAACGGGCAGAGGAAGAAGAGGGAGGCGTCCTCGACGTCTTTGTACCCTTGGGCTACCTCATGGGATGAAAGAGCCGTGCCGCACCGGGGACAGTAGGGCATGCTTTTGTAGCCCCGGTACAGCAGTCCCCTCTCCGCCAACTCCTTCAGGACCCACCACACCGACTCGATATACTCTGTGTGGTACGTCACATAGGGTCGGCTGTAGTCGAGCCAGTATCCGATCCGCTCGGAGAGGTTCTCCCAGTCCTCCTTGTACGTGAATACGGAATCGCGGCAAACCTCATTGAACCGTTCGATTCCCAGCTTCTCGATTCCCGGTTTCCCGCTGATTCCCAGCTTCCGCTCGGCTTCGATCTCCACCGGGAGGCCGTGTGTGTCCCACCCGGCGATTCGGGTGACGCTCCGGCCCTGCATGGTCCGGTGCCGACAGACGAGGTCCTTCAGGGTTCGGCTGATGATATGGTGCAGACCCGGTTTCCCATTTGCGGTGGGTGGGCCCTCGTAAAAAACGAAGGGCTCACCCCCGGCCGTGTGCTCGAGGGTTTTTCGGAAGAGGTCTTCTTCCTGCCAGGTCTTCTGAAGTTCCTCCTCGAGTCGGAGGAGGCTCTCCGGCAACTCCGGATATCGCATGAATGAACGGTGGTCTCAGGGGTTTGAAAGGCGAGCCATGATTCCACGGACCACAGCGGCGAGGCTCGGTTCGGCATTTCTGGCGGTTGCGATGATCGTGGCCACGTCTACCGGCTCCAACGAATCCGGCAGGCAAGAGTCGGTGATGATGGTAAGGCCCAGTACCCGCATATTCATGTGCCGCGCCACAATCACTTCCGGGACCGTGGACATCCCCACGACATCTCCACCCATACCCCGGAGCATCCGGTATTCGGCTCGGGTTTCGAGATTCGGACCCTGAACGGACACGTAGACCCCCGTCCGAAGGGTGACGCCTTCTTCCTCGGCAACCGATCGGGCCAAAGCCTGGAGCTCTCGATCATAGGGTTCGGACATGTCCGGAAACCGAGGGCCGAGCTCATCCAGGTTCGGGCCCACCAGGGGGTTGTCGCCCAGGAGGTTGATGTGGTCGTCCAGAAGGACCAGCTCGCCGGGGCCCCAATCCGGGTTCATTCCACCGCACGCAGCGGAGACGACCAGGATTTCGGCTCCCAGAAGAGCCATCACCCGAATCGGGAAAGTCACCGATCGAAGATCATAGCCTTCGTAGAGATGGAACCTCCCCTGCATCGCCACGACCGGAGTGCCGGAAAGGTCGCCAAGGATCAGGCGCCCCTCATGACTCTCGACAGTGGACAGGGGAAAGTGAGGGATTTCACCATAGGGAATCGAAGCCTCTACCCGGATTTCCTGAGCCAAGCGCCCTAGACCGGTACCAAGAACGATCCCGACGCGTGGACTCAGATCACACCGTCGGCGTATGGCCTCCTCCGCTTCCCTGAACGAGGCCATGGTATGGGGGATGGACGTTCCCGGATCGGACATTCCCTATCCTTCAGCCCCCTTCTCCTCTTGCTCTTTCTTGAGGAGAGAGAACAACCATTTTGGTTCCTCTGGGATGGACGATTCATCTTCTGCGAAGGCGGAGGATGCTTCTTCGTCCGCCTCGGTCACAGCCACTTCCTCCTCCACGGCTTCCTCTTCCGGAGACGGATCGAAGTCGTCCGAAAGCCGTGAGGGGGCAAGGTCTTCGATTCCGACAGGGATCGCTCCTTCCAGCACCTGAGTATCGAAGCCGTCCGGGATCGCCCCTTCCTGTTCAGCGTCCTCTTCCTCCACCGCCTCTTCCGCCGCCGCCTCGGCCACTTCTTCTTCGACCGCCTCTTCCGCCGCCGCCCCGGCCCCGACGTCGAGCTCCTCGGCAGGCTCGGCTTCCGGTTCAGCATCTTCGCTGGGTGTCCACCCCCTCAACTCCAGCTCGAGGGGAATATCCTCCAGTGGCCGACGGGCCTCCTCCACGTCCACGGCATCCATCTCCCGTTCCAGAAGGCCCCGGAAGGATTTCAGGAACTTCAATCGACTCCGCTCCAACTCCTCCAGAGCCCGCTGACGTTCCTTGATCAGCCCCTCGGCCTCTCCAAGGCGCCGTCCGATCTCCGTGTCGGCCTCGGCCTTGATGAGTTCGGCCTCCCGTCTCGCCTGGTCCACGAGAACCGATGCGTCCCGGTTGCTCTGGTTCTTCAAATCCTCACGGAGCTTCTGGGCCGAAACCAGGGCTTCCTGGACGGCGGTCTCCCGCTCCACAAGCCCTTCCAGCTGTTCCTCGAGCCGACCGTTCTTGTCGGTAAGGGCCAGGTTCTCCCTCACCAACTCCTCGAACCTCTCTGCCACGAGGTCCATGAACGTGTCCACTTCCTCCGGGTCATAGCCCCGAAGAATCTTCCGAAAGTCTCCTCTCTTCTTCCGGACGTCGAGTGGTGTCAGATCGATCATCTCGGACGCTCCCCAAAAAGTGCGGTCCCTATGCGGACCATGGTGCTTCCCTCTTCCACGGCCAGCTCGAAATCATTGGTCATACCCATGGAGAGCTCCCGCCCTCGATAACCCGGAAGCTTCCCGGCATCCTCATGGATTCTCCGGAGGTCCGAAAAGACCGAACGGAGAATTCCCTCGTCCTCTACAAACGGGGCCATCGTCATGAGGCCTCGAACCTCCAAGCCTCCAAGCTCGAGGATCTCGTGGATGCTCTCCAGCAAAGCCTCCCTGGCAAAGCCGCTCTTGCTCTCCTCCGAGGCGAGGTTCGCCTGCACGAGAACCGGTACAGGTTTCCCACGCTCCAGCGCAAACCCGGAGATCCGCCTGGCGAGTTTCAGCGTGTCCACGGAGTGGACGAGGTCGGCAAGCTCCGCCGCCTGCCTGGCTTTTCGGCTCTGCACGTGTCCCACCATGTGCCAAGTCGCCGATTCCTTCCCCAGGCGACCTACCTTCCACTCCAATTCCTCGAGGCGGTTTTCCCCCAGGTCCCGAAGCCCGGCGGACAAAGCGGCCTCGAGTACCTCCACCGGGTGGGCCTTCGTAATGGCGACCAGGGTCACATCCCGGGGATCTCGTCCGACCTTGGAAGCCGCTATTTCGATCGCCTCCCGAACCCGCGGAAGGTTCTCCATCAGCCGAGTCTCGAACATAGGCCCTTATTTTAGCGCCAAACCGGGCGCTGCGCTCTATGCTTGGCGCAGCTTTCGCCGTCCATGGGGAAAAAAAAAGGCCTCGCCGGGGGCGCCGGCGAGGCCAATCTCTTGAAAGCGTGAGTTCCTCTGCGCCCGTCCCTATCGAGTGGTGAAGGTAATGGGGAGAGAAATCCAAACCGGAACTCTTTTGTCCCGGTTCAGGGCCGGGGTGAACTCGATGATGCCGGCCACCTGGATGGCCGCATCGTCCAGGGCTTTGTGTCCTGAAGACTCGTTCACCTGGGTGTTCACTACCCGCCCTTGCTCGTCGATGAAGAACCAGACCTGGACCGTGCCGCCGATACCCGCATCCCTGAGGAGGGGCGGGTACTCCCGCTCCAGCGCCCGGGCCACGGCCGCCCTGTTCTTGATGTCAGGCCGAACCGTATAGGGCGTGAACGTAGGAGCTGCGGAGATGTCCGTGGTCGTCACCTCCTCAGGCGGAGGAGGAAGATCCTCGACGGGGTTATCCTCGAACGTCGTCGGTGCGATCGTGATGTCCTCACTGATATCCGCTGCCGCGATCACGGGCGTCGCCGGTCGGGCGATCTGCTCGGGCGGAGGCGGAATCTCGATCTCCGGCGGGAGCTCGATGGCCTCGAACTGGTCGGTCGTAACGGAAACGTCCTCTGCCGTCAGCTCTGGAAAGAAGAAGAAGATGGCGAAGTGGGCCACCGTTGCAACGATCATGGAACCCCAGAACCAGGCTCCGAAGGACCTCTTGAAGCGATCGTTTGCAGTGAGCAGGATTCCCGAGCCGGCTTCACCCGACTTTGCTTCTGCGTTCATCGTCTTGCCCCCGTCATCTGCCGCTCAAGGGCGGTAGCGAAGACCACGCGTACCACTCCGGCGGACACTAACTCTTTCTGCACCTGGTCCAAGAAGATATAAGGGGTTTCGCGATCACCTCGAATGGAGATGACCAGGTGACGTTCCGAGGCCGCGTACAGCGGCAGGACAATGTCGGAAACCTCCTCCATGGGGACTTCCTGGTCGTTGATCCAGATGGTGCCGTCCCGCTCCATCCAGATATTCAGAATGTTCTTGACCTTCTCGTCGATCTTCTCGGTGGCAGCCGCCTCGGCCCACTCGATGGGCCGATCTTTGTCCGTCCGGAACACGGTGGACACCATGAAGAAGATGAGAAGCAGAAAGGCGATATCGGCCAGAGACGAAGATGGAATCTCCGAGGACGCCTTCGATTTCCTATCTAAACCGCCACCTTTGATGGGCATGGTTAGAAATCCTCCAGGATCTGCAGCGAGATCCTCTCAGCACCGGCCAACTGAAGGGCGTCCAACACGTCGATCATATACTCGTGTGGCGCGTCGGGATGGGTCTTCACAGCAGCGATCAGGTTCGGGTTCTGCGTCACCTCGGTCCGCCAGAGGGTTTCGATGTCATCGGCCCTCATCTGCTGGATGGAGGTGCTCTCACCCCGTTTCACCTCCACGACGCCGTCCGTGCGGACGATCAGGTGGAGGATGTTGTTTTGACTCACCTCAACCTGCTCGCCCTCCTCCGGCAGCACGACTTCGAGTCCCTTGTCCTTAGGGAAGACCGTCGTGACCAGGAAGAAGATGAGCAGAAGAAAGGCGATGTCGGCCATCGACGCGGTAGGGATCTCGTCGCTGACCTTCGACTTCTTTTGGTTTATGACTGCCATGTTCCCTTCCCTGTTGTCCCTCTAGTTCTTTACAGGATCTCTGGTGTCAAAGTTCCGGCTTCTTCACTCGGGGTCTTTGACGAGTGGGGCGGACGCGGAGCCGACGCCCGAAAGCTCTCTCCGCTTGATCTCCTTCCGGACGATAATGAGCTTTCCTTCCTTCTCCATATCCCAGGCCAGATTGAGGATCTGCTGGGTGCCCTGCTCCATGTCCAGGATCAAGCTGTCGATTCGCGTGACAAAATAGTTGTACCCGATGTTCACCGGGATGGCGATGGCGAGTCCTGTGGCGGTGGTGAGAAGGGCCACTTTGATCCCGCCGGCCACCAGAGCCGGGTCAACGGTGTTCGCAGCCTCGATGGCGGCGAAGGCGATGATCATTCCGGCCACGGTTCCGAGGAAGCCCATCAGCGGGGCAACGTTCGCGACCGTTGCAAGGATCACCAGTCCCCGCTCCAGGAACCCGAGCTCGATTGCGCCGGTGGTGCTCACCGCCCGGGGAAGCTCAGCCTCATTGACCGTTCCGAGGCGAATCCGCTTCAAGCCCGCCAGGAGAATGGCTGCAGTCGGACCAGGAGTGTCGGAGGCAATCTGGATTGCCTCGTCGATCCGGCCGGCCCGGGCTGCCTCCTCCACATCGGCCAGAAGCCGTTTCGCGCTCTTGTGAGCCAACCAGAGGGTCCAAGCCTTCGCGATTATCACGCCCAAGGCGATCAAAGAACAAAGGACGAGGGGGTACATCATGGCCCCGCCGTCGGCGAAGAGCGTAAGCAGTTCGTATTGCGAGCCGCCCAAGAGGAACTCCTTTTCTTCCAACGTCCTACGAGTAGGACATTAGTCTCCGAAATAGATCGCGCCAATCTAGGGATTGGCCCGTGATCGTGTCAACGCACCGGGGGCCTCTTCCGCCCCTTCGCTCCTACCCCATTCCCACTACACCGGTAAGGATCTCCCGGAGCCTGGCCTCATCCACTCCGACCTCGATTCGGCCGCCCTGGGCCACCGAGATCCTCGAGGTTTCCTCGCTGACCACCACCACCACCGCGTCCGTCTCTTCACTGAGGCCCAAGGCCGCCCGGTGGCGGGTCCCCAGGGACTTGTCCCGAACCGGGAGCTGCGTCAGCGGCAAGATCGCGCCTGCCGTGACGATATTCCCCCCGTTAATGATAACGGCTCCGTCGTGGAGAGGAGTGTATGGCGTAAAAATGGTCTTGAGAATCTCCGCGGAAACCGGTGCGCCGACCGGGCTCCCGGTTTCAGCATACTCCTCGAGCCCCACCTCCCGCTGGATAGCCACGATGGCACCCCGCTTCAGCCGGGAAAGCTCCGTGATCGCCTCAACCAGCTCTTCCGCTTCCTGGCTTTCCTCGATTCTCCTCAGGTACCCCATGAACTGGCTCTGCCCAAGCCGGGCCAAGCCGGAGCGGAGCTCAGGTTGGAACACCACCAAGGCGGCGATGGCGCCGTACTGGAAGAATGCCTCCAGGAGATAGCGTATCAGGGTGAAGTCCAGGATGAGGGCGACGAAATACACGCCCACCAAGAGAAGCGCACCCAGGAGCATCTGCATCGCCCGGGTACGCTGGATGAGGAGGAGGAGCCGATAGAAGAGGACGGCCACGATGAGGATCTCGATCAAATCCCCCCATCCCGGTCGGAGAAACTGAAGCTGATCCCAAACCCGACTCATGACCCTGTTGTCCTGTCCTTCATGACTTATGCATCCAATATGGCTTGAGCGACCCCGAGTGCCTGGACGATGGGGGCCACGTCGTGAACCCGAAAGATCTTTGCACCGTTGTGATACGCCAGCACGCAGGCGGCGATGGTCCCTGGAAGGCGCTCAACCGGGGGAACTCCGGCGATCTCCCCAAGGAAACTCTTCCTGCTCGGTCCCACTAAAATGGGGCACTTCAAGGCTCCGAGGGACCCCAACCCCTTCAGTAGGGCCAGGCTTTGTGCCCCGGTCTTAGCAAAACCGATACCCGGATCGACTACGATCTTCTCCCTCGGAATGCCGGCGTCGAGAGCCAACCCCAGGGACTGTTCGAGCTCTTCCCTCACTTCCGCGGCAACGTCACCATACGTGGCCAAACTCCTCATGGTAGCAGGAGTCCCTCTCATATGGGAGAGGACTACTCCCGCGCCCCCGGCCGCCACCACTGTGGCCATGCCCGGGTCATGCTTCAACCCGGACACATCGTTCACGATCCCGGCCCCGGCCCTCAAGGCTTTCTCGGCCACCCGAGCGTTCCGGGTGTCGATGGAGATGGGCCCGAGTCCTTTCGAGGTGGCCATCCGGATAAAGGGAAGCACCCGTTTCAGTTCCTCCTCGGTCGAGACCGGATCGGCTCCGGGGCGTGTGGACTCTCCTCCCACATCCAGGATCACCGCTCCGTCCTCCTTGGCGGCGCGGGCGGCCCTGAGCGCCGCTTCGGTCGTCGCTAGATCTCCGCCGTCCGAAAAGGAGTCCGGCGTCAGGTTCAGGATCGCCATCACAACCGGCGCTCCCAGGTCCAGGTCACCCTGGAGAATCGACCAGGCGGGACTGACCCCTTCCAAAAAGTCAGGGGGACCGGGAGCCTTTGGCGCCCCGGTCCCCCCCCGTTCTTCTCCCTGACCCAGGGATGAGATCATCAGCCCGGCCTATCCTGGTCCACCCCCTCCAGCAGGAGTTCCTCTTGTCCGTCCTTCGAGGAAGTGGCGGCTGGATCACGGGCGCCGGCAGTTTCTTCCGCCAGGCCTTGCTCCGGGGAATCCACCCCGAGGTCTTTGGGCTCGGGAGCGTCCTCCCCTGCTGGCGATTCTGGTCTCCGATCCAGCGCGTGGGCCAGAGGCGATTCCACTTTGTCGGCCTCGTCGGAGCCCAACCCGTCGTCCTCCGGCTCATCGCCGGAGGGCAGACCTTTCGGTTCCGCCAGGGGCGCCCCGTTGGAAGGGGCTCCGGGGATGACGAGCTTTTCAAGGGGGGGCAACGGCTTCCCATCCGCAAGCAGCTGGATCTCGTCGTGATCCAGGGTCTCCCGTTCCAGGAGGGCTTCCGCCAGGCGTTCCATGAGGTCCTCTTCGGTCTCCAGAATGACACGAGCCCGCTCATGGGCATCATCGAGGATCCGCTTGACCTCGGTGTCCACCTGCCTGGCCGTGTGTTCAGATACCATTCGCCGGTGGCCGATCTCTCTACCCAGGAAGACCTCATGGTCGGCATCACCTACGGCCATGAGGCCGATGACATCCGACATCCCGAACTGGGTCACCATCCTTCGGGCCATTGATGTGGCTCGCTCGATGTCATTCCCGGCCCCCGTGGTGATACGCTCCAACCCAAAGACCATCTCCTCAGCGACCCTGCCCCCGAAAAGCATGGTGAGCTGTCCCTCCAGCCACTCCTTCGTGTAGGTGTGCCGGTCTTCTTCGGGGAGCGAAGCGGTGATACCCAAAGCCCGGCCGCGGGGAACGATTGTGACCTTATGAACCGGGTCCAGGCCGGGGATTCTGAGTCCCATGACCACGTGCCCGGCTTCATGGTAGGCGGTGAGCTTTCGCTCGTTCTCGGTAAGGACCATGCTTTTGCGTTCAGCACCCAACATGACCTTGTCCTTGGCCCTCTCGAAGTGGTCCATGACCACCCGATCGGCTCCGTCCCGGGCCGCCAGGAGTGCGGCTTCGTTGCAGATGTTCTCCAGGTCGGCTCCGCTCAGCCCGGGGGTACCTTTTGCAATGATCCCCAGGTTCACGTCATCACCAAGAGGAAGCTTCTTGGCGTGGACCCTCAGGATCCCCTCACGGCCCTTCACATCGGGGAGATCAACCACGACCTGCCGATCGAATCGACCTGGCCGCAGGAGAGCCGGGTCCAAGACGTCGGGTCGGTTGGTTGCCGCCAGGAGGATCACGCCTTCATTGGCCTCGAAGCCATCCATCTCCACCAAGAGGGCGTTCAAGGTCTGTTCTCGTTCGTCGTGTCCACCGCCCAGGCCTGCGCCCCGGTGCCTCCCGACGGCGTCGATCTCGTCGACGAAGATGATGCAGGGGGCATGAGCTTTCCCCTGGTCGAACAGATCCCTGACCCGGGAAGCCCCGACGCCCACGAACATCTCGACAAAATCCGAGCCGGACATCTGGAAGAAGGGTCTTCCGGCCTCCCCGGCGACAGCCCTGGCAAGGAGGGTTTTACCCGTACCTGGAGGGCCGACCAGGAGGACGCCTTTCGGGAGACGGCCACCCAGCCTGGAGAATTTTTGAGGGTCTTTGAGGAACTCGATGATCTCCTCGAGCTCGACCTTCGCCTCATCCGCACCCGCGACGTCCGAAAAATTGACCTGGGGCTTGTCGGGTGAGATGAGCTTGGCCTTGGACCGCCCGAACTGAAATGCCTTGTTCCCGCCCCCTTGCATGGTCCGGAATATCCAAATCCAAAACGCGATAAACAGGAGCCATGGGAGGATGGAAAGCAGTACGGTCCCTATTCCCTGCCGGTCGGGTTCAGCCGCAATGACAACCCCCTGCTCCTCCATCCGGGTCAGGAGGGACTCCTGGATATCCCCGGGGAGCATGGTCCGGAACCGGACGACGTCCTGACCTTCCCTGGAGACCGGAGTCCGGAGTTGGCCCTCCACCCGGTTCCCTTGGACGACGACGACGGAATCGATGTTCGCCTCGGAAAGCTGTCTCCTGAATTCGGAATAGGAGAACTCCGAGAGCCGCTCCTCCGGGCCACGGATCATCTGCATGGCGACGATGGAAAGGAGCACCATGAGGACCCAGAAGGACGCGGTCCTGGATACTTTTGATAACCGGTTGTTTCCCGGTTCGTTCTTTTGGGGTTCGCGTTCAGCCATTCCGTTTCTCTTTCCGCCTGCCCACGTCAGAGCAGGTTCCTGCCACTACAGGCTCCCGATGAACGGGAGGTGGCGGAACTCTTCGCCATAGTCGAGGCCGTAGCCCACCAGGAACTCCAAAGGAGCGTCGAATCCGACCCAGCGGGGCTCCGTATCCAGGCTCGCCACCCGCTTATGGAGGAGGGCGCAAATCTCCAGGCTTTTCGGCCCCCTTCCCCAAAGAAGAGGAACCAGCCGATTCATGGTGTTCCCACTATCGATGATGTCTTCAACAAGAATAACACTTCGGCCCTCCACCGAGGCCTCCGGATCATAGAGGAGGTTCACATGGCCGCTGGACTTGGTGTCATTCCCGTAACTCGACGCCACGAGGAAATCCACCTGCAGCGGATGTTGGATCTGCCGCACCAGGTCCGCGAGGAAGATGAACGATCCCTTGAGAAGTCCCAACACCAGGAGTTGGTCGTCCGGTCCATAGGCCTCCGTGATCTCCTCTGCCATCTCCGTCACCCGCCCCTGGATCTCTTCACGGGTGAACACCATCCGAGACAATTCTCGGCCGGTCTGCGCGGTATGTAGCTCAGTTCGAGTCGACATTCCGAATCCCAAGAAAGAGTACCCCCGAGCCAGCTCGGGGTTTGACCATGGTGGACGACGCAAACCCGGCTACCCAGAGGACATCCCCTTCGGCGTCCACCAGAACCGGAATCTTCCCCCTGTCCTTCTGGGGAACCTTCGCCTCGCCGAACAACTTCTTCAGCTTCTTGGTGCCGAAGTCCATACGAATCCGATCTCCCGGCAACCACCCCCTGAGCGTCAGGGGGAAGGCTACGTCCGAGATCGGAATTTCCAGAAGCTCCTCGTACCCCGCCGGCTCGGCGGGAGACCATCCCACCTGAAAGGACCTTCCCTCCAGGGTGATTCCTTCCGTTCCGCTCCCCGGTTCCGGGATGAGGAGGGCTCCGGAAGGCTGGGCCGTCGCCTCTTGGTCCAGTCTCGTTCCGGTTTCAGCCGAACCGGAAAGATCCAAGCTGAAACGCCCAAAGTCCCTTGAAAGGCTGGCCCCACCTGGCAAGGAAAAGACCCTTCCGCTGGCGCCGGTTCTAGTAAACTCCATCAGGGCCCGGGTTCCGACCTCATCCAGCTCGATTCCCCGTTGGGCCAGGATCTTCCGCATCAGCCGGGTTTGCACCGCGGGATCATAGGCCAGGAGGGCCGGACGAACAACAAAAACCTTGTCGGCCTCCTCCTGCAAAACTCCCTCCAAAAGCCCCGGCAAGAGGCTCTCCCAGGCATCCTCGTTTTCTGAAGCGAGGCGAGCGAGGCGCCGAAGGGACCTTTTGATCCCTGGAGCCGGGCCCCTCTCGAGCTCTGGAAGGACCTGGTTCCGGATCCGATTCCGGGCAGGGGCCAGAGATTCATTGGAAGGATCTTCGAGGAACCCGATGCCCATATGGGCGGCGTAGGCCAGTACCTCCCGGCGGGACACCTCCAGAAGCGGCCGGTAGACTCCGGGGCTCCGTTGCCTGGGAATCCCGGCCAGTCCCCTCAATCCCGTGCCCCGGAATACCCTGAAAAGGACCGTCTCCACCTGGTCTTCCGCTTGGTGGCCGGTAAGAACCCACGACGCCTTTTCCCGATCCTTCAGCCCGAGGAGGAATGTGTACCTCCGGTTTCGGGCGTCCTCCTCCGAAACCGGCGTGCCCTGGGCCGTTCCCGTCCGAAGTGGAACGTCCCAGGCTCGGCACAGACCCGTCACCCATTGAAGGTCTCTCCGGCTATCGGGCCTCATCCGGTGGTCGAAGTGGGCCGCAAGGAGATCAAAACCGGGGAGAGTCCGAGAGAACCGGAGGAGGTGCAGAAGTACGGATGAATCCACCCCCCCGGAGATGGCCACCACAATCCGGTCCCCTGGGGACAAGACACCGTCATCCGCCAGAATCAGAGGGAACCGCTCGGCCAGAGAAGGGGTCAGCCCTTCCCGAGGG